>JAYTMV010000176.1:0-6747 GCA_043728175.1 Sphingomonadales bacterium | reverse complement strand
ACTGATAACATTGATTACATAATACCCGTTGGCGGAACCGTGCAGGCGAGCGTTGCTGACCCTCAGGCGTGGGACGCGGCGCATCCACCCGGCACCTATTTTCGTTATGCCAACCTCAATTTTCCAATTGTGGCGAGCGTGATGGAGGCGGCAACGCGTGAACGCTTTGACGTACTGATGGCGCGGCTGGTGCTCAAGCCGCTCAAGCTTGATGCTTGCTTTAATTGGACAACATGCAGCGACGCAAGCGTTGCGCGCGCGGTGGTGCTGACTGACGGTGCGGGTGCTGTCAGGCGGGATCGTCTCGACGGCAAACGCCCAGTCTGCCCAACCGTGCCAGCCGCTGATGGCTCCTGTGATCTGAGCGCTTATAAGCCCGGCATCAACGGCGGGCTTTTCTCCCCTCAAGGCGGCCTGCGGATCAGTGCGCGTGGCCTTGCAACCATTGGCCAAATGCTAATGCGGCGTGGGCGCGGTTTCCTCAAACCCGCTTCGTTCAAAGCGATGATGACCCCGCTATGGCGTTATGACGGTGCAAACGGTGAGACTGAAGGCGGCTTCTGGTGCAGCTACGGTCTTGCCGTGCAGATGCTCGCGAGCGGGGCGACGGGATGCAAGGATGATCCCTTTGGTGACGGGCGGCTGCGCATCGGCCATCCGGGTGAGGCTTATGGCCTGCGTTCTGGCCTGTGGATTGATCCGGTAAGCGGCATGGGCACAGTTTATTTCATAACCGCCGTTGCGGATGACGCTGCCAAGGGCCGCTCGGCATTCAACGCGGTGGAGGAAGCTCTTTTGCAAGGCCAAGCTGGAGTTCGATAATCAGCATAAATAATTTTGTTTTGCTGCAAGAACGGTTGAGAGTCGGGGCGACTGAGAAGGGGACTTCCCAGAGGCGGGCGGTGGATCACAGGCTATTCTCCTTCACACTGTGCTCAGTAGCTACCTTAACCAATCCCGGAACCATTCTTGCAGCCTCAATCCTTCAGAATACGACCCGAGGATATGAGCGTAACGAGGCTAACTCAATTTTTATGCATAAACGCTATGCAAATTTTTGAACGCTAATGTTCATAAAATTGAACACGAAATATCGATGAGATAGATAGCCTTGTTGTGTTCAGTATATTCCTGCGGTGATTCAACAAACGCTAAAAATGGTTTTCAACTCTCCCGCTAGGTTCAGCACATGGTTGTCGTCCGTCACATTATGGCAACAGCTGTGCAAAAACCGCGCGCCGAAGTGTTAGAATGCTTGACCAGAAACGATAGGGCTAGCATGGCCGCGCCACTATTCTCAGATCATCTGCAGGAGGTTTTCGCGATGCGTTCGACCCAATTCATTCACCTTATCACACTCGCTTTGCTTGCATCGACGGCGACACCCGCGCTCGCGCAAACCACCGCACCTGCCGCTGATGAGGCCGGTCTTGGCGAAATCATCGTGACCGCGCAGCGCCGTGACGAAAATCTCCAAGATGTGCCGTTGTCGGTCACCGCAATTGGCGGTGAAAAACTCGGCAATATCTCGGCGGCAGGGGCGGATATCCGCTTCCTGTCTGCGCGGGTGCCAAGTCTGATCGTTGAATCCTCATTTGGCCGTACCTTCCCACGTTTTTATATTCGTGGGCTTGGCAACACTGATTTTGATTTCAACGCATCGCAGCCTGTTAGCCTCATCTATGATGATGTCGTGCTTGAAAATCCGATCCTAAAGGGCTTTCCAGTGTTCGATATTGCCCAAGTTGAGGTACTTCGCGGGCCACAGGGGACGCTCTTTGGGCGCAATACGCCCGCAGGAATCGTCAAGTTTGACTCAGTTAAACCGGGTAAGGATTTGAACGGATATCTCCGCGCGTCATACGGCCGGTTCAACCAAGTCAGCCTTGAAGGCGCGGTTGGGGGCAATCTTGCGGGTGAAAAAGTCTCGGCGCGGCTTTCGCTCTTTTACCAGCGTCAGGATGATTATATCGATAATGTCTTGCCAAGCGGGACGACCAAGAACGCGCTTGAAGGCTATGATGAGTTCGCAGGGCGTCTACAGCTTCTCCTCAAGCCAAGCGAAGACCTTGATATTCTGCTCAGTGGCCAGGCGCGTACGCTTGACGGCACCGCGCGCGTATTCCGCGCCAACGTCTTCACACGCGGACAGCGCGGCCTCAACGCCAATTTCCGCCGCTTCACGGTCAGCACTGACGGGCAGAATAAGCAAGAGGTCAACACCTACAATGGCACCGCGCGGATCACCTACGATGCCGGGCCGATCTCGCTCTTTTCAGTGACGAGCTATTGGGACGGTGACGCGACTTCGGTCGGCGATGTTGACGGCGGCTTTGGCGCAAGCTTCTTGCCAGCAAACTTGACTGGCCCCGGCGTCATTCCGTTCACCGCCGAAACGCGCGACGCTGTACCAAACCTCAAGCAATTCACGCAGGAATTCCGCATCGCCAGCAACGGCGACGGCGCGTTTAGCTATCAGGGCGGTGTGTTCTATTTCGATGAAAAGCTGCGCATTCTTTCGGACAATTTCTCAACACTTGGTGACCCCAACAATGCGGTCGGCGGGATCAACATCACCGTTGATCAGCGCCAAAAGAGCAAGGCTTACGGCGTGTTCGGCTCGCTAACCTACAAGCTCTCCGATCAGCTAAGCCTCACAGGCGGCGCACGTTATAATGATGACAAGCGCACCTACCGCGTTGTCCGCAGCCGCGATACGCAATTCCCCAATTTCCTCCAAAATCCGCTCGGTACGGTCAATCGTTCAGTCAAGGATGACAATATCACTTGGGACATCGCTGCCAATTATAAGGCGACCGACGATGTCAGCCTCTACGCCCGTGTTGCGCGTGGTTACCGTGCGCCGAGTATTCAGGGCCGCATTCTCTTCCCACCCGCCACTGCGACGCCACTTGAATCGGGTGTGACGGTTGGCCGCTCTGAAACGATCACATCGTATGAAGCAGGCATCAAAACTGAATTTGCCGACGGCAAGGGCAGGTTCAACGCCAACGGCTTTTATTATGATCTGAAGAATGCCCAGCTCACCGCTGTTGGTGGTGGGGTGAATGCCAATCGTTTGATCAACGCGCGTAATGTGCGCGGTTACGGCTTTGAGGTTGATGCTGAATTTAAGCCAGTGGCTGAGTTTCTGCTGACCGCTGGCCTCAGCTACAACAACACCAAAATTCAGGATCGTAATCTGACAACGGCTGCGTGCGGCGCAGTGCGGGTGGATACCTTCCCCAACGTATCGCTGTGCACTTTGCTTGATCCGATTGTAACGCCAGCCGCACCTTTTTCGGCGGCCATCGTCAACATCAATGGCAACCGCCTGCCACAAAGCCCACGCTGGATCGCCAATGCGACCGCGCGCTACGGCGTGCCCGTTGGCAACGGCGAAGTTTATGCGTTTAGCGACATTGCCTTCCGATCATGGATCAACTTCTTCCTATACGAATCGGTTGAGTTTCAAGATCGCCGCTTGGTCGAACTGGGCGCGCGGCTTGGTTATAAAACCGACAGGTTTGAAGTCTCGGGCTATGTCCGCAATCTGACCAATGATACGTCAGCCGTTGGCGGAATTGACTTCAACAATCTGACCGGATTTGTGAATGAGCCGCGCACCTTCGGAGTTGAACTCGGCGTTAAATTTTAGCGGCTAACCCGTGCAGCTTGCCCCGCCGAGTACGCAGAAGCGGGCGCAGTGGGGATGGTTGAGCGCTACGTCTCGCGATGCCTCAATCAGCGTCGCGCCCATATCGAAGCCTGGATCATAGGGCAGCAGCGTACAGGCGGCGACGCGCGGGGTGGCCTCGCCCTTACGCTTCACCACCATTCGGCTGCTCGCGCACATGATGTCATCGGGCGATACGCCGAGTATCCCCCAGCAGCTTTCGCTGATTTCAGGGATGTCGGCATGGGCATCCATTTCGGGGAACATCACCAGTCGCGCAGGGTCATTGGCATCAACGCGCAGATCATGTTCGGCAAAAAGTGCGGCATAGCCTGCTTTTTCGTCCGCTAGGCTTTCACCTTTGGCCATGCGCCCCGCAATCGCGATTGAAAAGTCGTTGTTGCTCAGCCATTTGAGACCGTCAATCGCTTTATCCCAACTGTTCGGGCCGCGCTCAGCCTCGTGGAGCGCCTTGGTATGATGATCAAGACTGACGCGGAACGTAAGCTGTGCGCCAAACCGCGCATGGAGCGCAAGCAGCTCCTTCTCAAACCGTCGCATCGGCCGCATCGCGTTTGAAAGGACGAGCACATCAAATCCACGCGTCAGACAGGTGGTGAGGATCGCGATCATTTCAGGATTCATAAACGGCTCACCGCCGGTAAACGCAAATTCGCGCGTCGGCAGTTTTTCGGCGACAATTTCATCAAGGAAGGTGATGACCTCAGCCTCACTCAGATAAACGAGTGCGTCATTCTTGGGGGAGCTCTCAATATAACAATTCACACACGCCAGATTGCACAGCGTACCCGTGCAAAACCATAATGTCGTAAGGCCCGTCATTGCAACTGAGGCACGGGGCTCACCCTTAGCCGTAACCTTGGGATCGCGGAATTTTTCGGCGGCAAGCGGGGCAGCATCGACAATGGCGAACGGAGATTGGGACACAGCGAATCGATCCTCATGATCATGACGGTACAGCGTCATCGGGGAAGTTGATCCGCCGATAGCTTGGCGCGTTTGAAAAAGAAACGACTGGATTTGGAAATACGCCGCTTTCCCCTTTGACTTAGGGGCGGCTGACCTTCTAACAGCGCTGCGTTCCGTACTCCTCAAGCCAAGGCTCTTCCTCCTGTGACAAAACGCATTTTTATCACTGGCGCTGCCGGCCTTATCGGCGGCGAGATTGCAGCGCGGCTTTGTGCGCAGGGCCATAGCGTCACAGGCCTTGTCCACCGCAACCCTGAGTTACGCAGCAATGATGATGTGGTTCTTGAAACACGCGGCTGGTCAGCAGACGGCCATCATGCTGGATCGGTTCAGACGATCAGCGGCGATGTCTCAAAACCGCGATTTGGCTGGGATGAGGCAAAATGGAATAGCTTTGCAGCCGACCATGATCTGCTGATCCATTCGGCGGCCACTGTGCGCTTTGATCTGTCTTATGATGACTGTGCCGCCGTCAATGTTGAGGGCACCCGCCACGCACTTGATCTCGCACGGCTCGGGGCGATGCCCATCCTCCATATCAGCACTGCCTATGTCTGCGGCACACGTCAGGGCCAGATTGATGAGGTTGAGCCGCGTGACGGCGCTGAATTCGCCAACAGTTATGAGGCATGTAAGGCAGACGCTGAACGACTGGTGCAAGCAAGCGGCATTCCCCATGCAATCGCGCGACCAAGCATTGTCGTTGGCGATAGCAAAACCGGGGCAATCCGGCAGTTCGATACGATTTACGCCGCGCTTAAGCTCATCGCCGAGGGCCGCGTCGCCAAAATGCCGGCGCGACACGATGCTTCGCTTGATTTCGTGCCGATTGATCATGTTGCGCGGGGGATTGTCGCGATTGCAGAGGGAATGGATAAAGCGGCGGGGGGTATCTTCCACCTTGTTGCCAATCGCGCGCTCTCAATCCCTGATTTCTTTGAAACACTTGATGGCTATGATTTTTTCAAACGCCCGCTGATGATCGCGCCCGAAGCCTTTGATGCGAGCGCGCTAACCCCGCTTGAGCGCCGCGTCTTTGGTCGTTTGCTCGGGCCATATGTCGGCTATTTTCAGCGCAGCCCACGTTTCAACGATGATCGACTGCGAGATTTGACTGGGCTGGTATGTCCGCCAACGGGCAAGGATTTCTTCAAAACACTGGTTGATTACTGCATTGGTGTTGGGTTTTTGGGAGCGAAGGCCAAGGTTTAACGCACGTCGGGGTAGTAGGACGCGAGCCGTTTTTTCGCGCCGAACGCCCAGAGCACACCAACCTTGAAATAAATCCAGTTCGCGCGCCACGGCCCCCATGCGGCGACGCGGCGATCTGAGGTGATGACTACGCGGTTAATTAGCCGGGTGCGCCCGACGCGGGTGAATTTGTAGCAGAGGTCGGCCTCCTCCATCACATGCTCACCGGGGTCGCAGCCGCCAACTGTGAGGAAATCGGCGCGCCTGAAAAACATTGCATGATCGCCGAACAATAGCCGCATCCCTTGGAAAAACCACAATGTCTTGAGGAACAAAGGCGCGTACCACGTCTTGATCCAGTTATGGAAACTGGTGCCCCAGCGCACCTTGTCCGGCCCGCAGATCAGCGGGGTGAAGCCCGCCAGCGCGGTCTTTGGATCAGCCATAGTCCGCACCATCACCGCAATCGCATCATCGGGGAGCAGCGTATCAGCATGAAGGATGCAGACGATCTCACCTGCCGCTGCTTTTACCCCGTGATTGATCTGGATCGCCCGCCCCTTTGGCGCATGAACAACGCGCCAGCCCGCAGCCTGCGCCAGCGCAACCGAGGCATCGTCGCTGCCCCCGTCTACCGCAATAATTTCAACTGGCTTTGGATCAAGCACTGAGAGTGTCCGTGCGAGGCGAGGCAGGGCCTCCTCCTCATTGAGCATTGGGATGACGATTGAAACGCCGCTCACCGTGTTAACTCTGGCCAGCGGATAAGGTCTTCGGGGCGATCAACATCAGCAAGCGGTTCAAGCACCACTGGCGCAATCCCATACGCGGCAAGGCGGTGCATCGTTTCATCAAACACCGTTTCAGTGCCCCAATCCATGTCGTTGAAC
>JAYTMV010000175.1:0-4506 GCA_043728175.1 Sphingomonadales bacterium | reverse complement strand
ACCAATCGGAAACCAGTTGGGGCTGGACAGCGCGGCATCTATCATCGCCTGCGCCGCTGCTGGATCAACCCCTAGTTCGGCGAAACGCGATTTGAGCGGGGCGGTGAATTCCTCGGTTTCCACCCATTCACGCCAATCCTGTGCGTCAACGCTTTCTTCGTGGCGGTAAATCTCACTGTTAAAATTGCGCACTGTTATCCAGCGGCGGCCAACCGCTGGGTCCATGATTTGAAACCAGCGGCCATGCCGCCGCCACACCACGACAAAATGTGTTGCGGCTTCAGATGTTTTGGAAACCACGATGATCGCAGGCAATATATCAGCCGATTCAAGCGTGACATGATCAACTGGGATCAAACGCTGTTCGGCAATCAAGCCAAGATCAGAGGCAATATCCTCAATCGTATTGATTGATGTGCCATCAACATCGGTCTGGCACGCCTCACGCAGACGGCCATAGCTTGCCGAAACATGATGACCCTCTAGCAAGCATTTGAGTGCGGCAGGCCCGCAATCCATAGTTGAGGTTTGAACAACTTCAGTCGCGAGCCAGCGCCGTTCGCGCGGTTTGATCACCGCTGCATTCACCGCGCGGGGGCCGCCGCTTTGGACGGCGGCGCAACGCTTTGGCCAATGGTACGCAGCAATAGCGCTGCGGGCGATGTTCGCTCAACGCGCACTTCAATGATGCCGGTGAGGCCGTGGCGCAGTGTGACACCGCGCGTTGTATCACGCCCGGCGGCGAGCTCGACGCGCAGTGATTTTCCGCGAATTTCGCCAGCAACGCGCAACACCTGTGCCTCTACACTGCCATATTGTGCCCACGGAAAGCCATCAAGCCGCAGCGTCGCCCGCTGACCCGGCTTGATCCTGCCAAGCGCTGTTGCTGGATCAAATTCAGCAACGATCAGCAAATCCCCATCAGGCACTACCGTTGCAAGCTTTTGACCTAGCGATACAAAGGCACCGGGACGCAGCGGTAAGACTTCAGCGATCACCCCGTCAATCGGCGCGCGTACCTGTCGATTTTCAATCTCAAGCCGCAGTTGGGCGATCTGATCGCGCGTTGCCGCCATCTCGCTCTCGACCGCAAGCGCGGCCCGAGAGAGGCTCTCAATCTGGGCCTCACTCTCACCACTCCGCGTGCGCGCGGCCAGCGCAAGTCGGTTGATATCGGCTGATAGCGCATCACGTGTTGAGGCCGCCTTGCGCGCTTCAATCGCCGCGCGCATCGCCTCAACGGGTGCAGAGCCGCCGCTCAAACTATCGGCGCGCTGCCGTCGGGCGCTATCCTGAGCAAAATCAAGGTTTGCACGCGCTTCACTCAATCGTGCCTGCGCAGCCTGTATTTCAGCCTGTGATGACCCTTGGCCATCGATCAGCGCACCTTTGAGTGAGGCACTTTCGCGGCGCAGCGATATTGAACGTGACGGCAAATTGCGTAGCCGCGCCTCAGCCTCTGACAACCTTAATCGTTGCAGGGTTGAGTCAAGTTCAACCAACACCTCGCCCGCGCGCACCCTTTGCCCGATTATAAGCCGCGACTGCGCCAAACGCCCCGATTGAATTGGCGTCACTTCACGCGGGGCCGAGCCAACCTCAAGCCGCGCCGCGCGTGAGACTTCATAGATTGTGACCCTGCCGAAGCTGAACCAAATCAGCCAAGCCAGCAATGCAAGTCCGATAATACCGAGCGCAATCTGCACAAGCCGCGATGAATCAACTGAAAGAGAGCGTGTCGTGCGGGAAAATGGCGTTGGCAAAAAGCACCTCTGATCCGTGATGATGAGGCAGCCATCTTAACCCGGCCATTCCGCACTACGGCCAATGCTGGTCAGATAACACACTTCGTCTAAACGACTACAACGCTGATTGCCGCACTCTATTCCGTTTTGACACAAATTTTACTGTTAATAACATAGTGTAAATAACATTAAATTAGTAGGATTTGGATAATTTTATTAACATCATGGTTAACAGATAATAGGCCATAATAAAATTACATACTCTCTGCCAATATAATTGGCTATATTTAATATCAACGGGAATAAGCTATTTGATTAGCCGTTTTATCAATTCAACGGCAATCGTGAAAAGAGCCTATGGACGCTTCCGATACAGAGAACCAATCGCTCATTGCGCAAACCAGCTTCAACCATATTGATTTGGGAGATGCCTATCTAGAGTCTTCAGAACAGCGGCCAGCCAAAGCAGCGCGACAACTTCGTGAAAATGACGAGCTCATTTTCCCGCTCTCAAAGAGCGCTTATACGCAATATTCGGAAGACCCAAGCGAGCCGCTAGAGTTCCGCCTCTATTACGGTACCAAAGAAATATGTTTCGATGATCCGGCGCAATTTGCCTTTGGTGAGGCGCTTGCCAAACAGTCGCGCTTCATGGCGGGGGATGCGCTTAACTGGGGTCAAACTGATTGGCCGCGCGTGCGCGAAATGCTTGAAGATTTGATCGCGCATGACGTGTTGCATTATGCTGACGAAGATATTGAAGCCGTGCTGGCGATTGACCGGGTTGATCGCGAATCCCCCTTGCCGCCTGCCGAACTTGATGCGCCCTTGATATGGGATGACCTAGAAAGCGTTATGCGCAGGCTTACGGGCAAGCCGCTTGAACTTGGCAATCTTGAACTTGTTGTTCCCATTTTCCGCGTTGCTCACATGTATATGGATACTGACGGTCGCCAGGTTGGCGAAGCCAATGTCTTTCCGCCCGCATTCCGGCTTGATCGCCCGACCCAGTGGCGAACATGCACATACAGTGGCACACGGTATCAGCCTGACCGGCCAATGAATGTCACCGCGCTTAAGGTGATGCGGGTGCATTGGCGGCAAATGATGGCGGTTCTGCTTCAAGTGCGTGAGGGGTATTTCAAACGATTTCCCGATGCGCGGAATGGCTGGACGGTCGGTGATCTTGAACGCGCCTCAGTTGCAGTCCTTGCACTGCCTAGCTTCATGCTGCTGCGGCAGGATAATCCGGTCGAAAACGGCAGTCTTCATCCCGTATTATCGTCAATATTCCGCGTCACCGACGGGTTGCGGATGACGATGCACCAAATGTTGTTCGTGCCCTTTGGTGAGCCAACGCGCAGACCCGATACGCCAATGACGGCGGCAGAAGCCTATGGCTATGCCGAACGCAATCACTCGCTGCATTCAGGCCACGGCGTGTGCGCCGGGCCGCAGTTTATGATTGAGGAATTTCTCGCTGTTCTGTTGGATGGCGCAGAACCCAAAAGCGGAATGCCGCGTGCGATTGATCCTGATGTTCAGACGGCGCTTGATTGCCTCGAACAAGCGATTGATTACGGGCTGCTTGGCCTTCAAGCTTTTGCGACGATCTTCTCGCTTTGGCCGGCAATGGCGAGCGGCTATCATGATCTGTATCTGGCGCTCAATGGCTGGACGGGCGAGCGATCAGCAACTTTTGATACGCTTCATGCGCGGTTTGAAACGCATGATGACCATATCACGCGCGGTACGCATCTTGCCAAAGAAGAATGGCGCGATGATCGCATCATGGTTTACGGTGATATGTATGCCAAGTGCGGGTTTGGCCTGACTGGAGCAGCCCCCGCGCGCACCCTGCGTGAGCGGTTGAGCGAAGCCGATCCGGATCAGACGCTGGCGGTAACCGCACAACTTACTGACGCGTTTAAGCGCCATTTTGCCGATATGCCATCTTCGCTTGCACTCTCACAACAGCTGGCAGGCATTGTAGCCAGATTTGTTGATCGCACGCAGGCAACGATCAAGCTCGCCGTGGAAGTGCAGTCGGGCATCAACGCTCTGCTTGGCCGCACACACCCAGCCCGCCGCTTTAGCGCCGATGACATTAACCTCCACAATCTGATGCAAGGTGATGGCAACGACACCTTGCGGTATCTGATTGATGAAATTGGCAGTCTGCTTGGTATCACGATTGCAATTGATGCCGTAACAATAAAAATTACGGACAAAGAGGTTGAACCCACGACACCAAAAGAAATTCAGGTGGCATGATGCTACCGGGATAGTCACGCACCCCCGCGTGACAAATTAGGAAGGAATGACTGATGAAAATCAAAACAAATGTTCGCGCAGGACGTTGTGCCAACCCAGAAGATTGCCCGCCACCACCCGTTGGTCGCTGCGTTGGTATTGTTCTTATTCGATAATTTAATTGATCCTAATAATATGAAAGTCGCAAAATCATGAATATCAAAACAAACATTCGCGCAGGATTCCCTTTTCCACCCCCAGTAAGTCGTTGTGTTGGTGTTGGCGGCGGTGGCGGCCCTATCCCAAGCCCATATCCAGTTCCTGAACAAGTGATTTGATATCTAAATTGCAAAGGGAAAGATTATGAAAATCAAAACCAACCTCCGTGCTGGCATAATCGAACCACCACCCGTTAGCCGCTGCGTTGGCATTGGCGGCGGCGGTATCCGCCCGACGGTTGATCGTCGCTGAAATACATCAATGAAATTCAGGCGGCATTGCGCTGTCA
>JAYTMV010000174.1:0-8138 GCA_043728175.1 Sphingomonadales bacterium | reverse complement strand
GATGGCCATTGGGAAGATCGAGATATCCTCATGCTCAGGATTATCCTTCACATCCTGCGCGCGGCTTTCGCGGCGCTCGGTGCGTTTTTCAAACACCATGTCGAGCGCAATGAGGAACAGCATGATCCCGCCAGCGGTACGAAATGCGTCAAGGCTGATCCCGAGCGCGCCGAGCAAATCTTCGCCGAACACCGCGAATACTAGCAATATCCCGCTCGCGACGAGCACTGAACGGATCGCCATAGTGCGGCGGTGGGCGGCATCAGTGCCCGCCGTTAGACTGGTGAAAATCGGCGCGCAACCCGGCGGATCGATCACCACAAAAAAGGTCACAAAGGCGGAGATAAAGAGTTCAGTCATTCGGCGCCCAATCCTGATCGGGCGCGCGCTGCTGCAAGCGTGTTATGGAGCAGGCAGGCAATCGTCATCGGGCCAACCCCGCCGGGAACGGGCGAAATCGATCCCGCGACCTGCGCTACTTCGGTAAAGGCAACATCGCCGACGAGCTTCGTTTTGCCCGGAGTATCGGACGCCACGCGGTTGATGCCAACATCAATCACACAGGCACCCGGCTTAATCCAATCGGCCTTGACCATTTCAGCGCGGCCAACGGCGGCCACGACGATATCGGCGCGGCGGACAGTCTCAGGCAGGTTCTGCGTCCGACTATGCGCCACCGTCACGGTGCAATTGGCCGCGAGCAGCAGTTGTGCAACGGGCTTACCCACAAGGATCGACCGCCCAATCACGACGGCTTGCTTGCCACCAAGATCATCGCCCAGCGTATCGCGGATCAGCATCATGCAGCCAAGCGGGGTGCAACTGACCAACCCCGGCAGGCCACTCGCCAGCCGCCCTGCGCTCACGACATGCAGCCCGTCAACATCCTTATCCGGGTCAATCGCGCTCACCACCGCAAGCTCATCGAGATGCTTTGGCAGCGGCAGTTGAACGAGGATGCCGTCAACGCGGGGGTCGGCATTGAGCGTTTCAACCAGCGCAATCAGATCGGCCTGAGCCGTTTCGGAAGGCAGCTTATGCTCAAAGCTCGCCATGCCAACCTCCAGCGTCTGCCGCGCCTTGTTGCGGACATAGACCGCACTCGCTGGATCTTCACCAACAAGGATCACCGCAAGCCCCGGAACCCGCCCCGCAGCACTTTGATATGCCACCACGCCCTCGGCAATCCGCGACCGAAGCCGCGCCGCATGGGCCTTCCCGTCAATAATCACCGCTGTCATCCGCGACCCTTAAGGGATGCGCAGTACTGCGGTCAAATCCCTAAACAGGTATCTCCAGCAACACCCGGTCAACAATGATCAACCCAAGCAGCACCACCATCGGTGACAGGTCTAGCGCGCCGAAATCAGGCATGATTTTACGGATCGGGCGGTAGAGCGGCTCTGTCATTTTCTGGAGTGCTTCCCAGATCATCCGCACCATATCATTGTAGGTGTTGATGACGTTAAACGCGATCAGCCATGAGAGGATCGCCTGCACAATGATGATCCACCAGACCACTTTTAGAAGGATTTGCGCGATATCAACAATCAGGTTCATGGATGTGCCTTTAATAGGTAGATGAGTGTATTAGCCGAACAAAGCACCAAGATCAACGGTGAACGAGCGTGCCCGCCCCTTCGCGCGTGAAAATTTCGACCAACAGCGCGTGGGGGATACGACCGTCGAGGATAACCGCCGCGTCGACCCCGCTTTCAACCGCGCTGACGCAGGTTTCAAGCTTTGGGATCATCCCGCCGCTGATCGTGCCATCCGCGCGGAGTAGTGCGATCTGGGCAGGGTTAAGATCAGCCAGGAGATCGCCTGCTTTATTGAGGACGCCGGGGACATCAGTGAGTAGGAATAGCCGCGCCGCGCCAAGTGCCGCCGCGACCGCGCCTGCCATTGTATCAGCATTGATATTGTAAGTGTGGCCGTCGGTGCCGACGCCGATGGGCGCGACGACAGGGATCATCCCCGCGCCTGAGATGGTATCAATTACGCTGCGGTCAACCGATTTGGGTTCGCCAACAAAGCCCAAATCAACCACGCGTTCGATGTTACTGTCAGGATCGCGCGTGGTGCGTTCAATCTTTTCAGCGGTGACGAAGCCGCCGTCCTTGCCCGAAATGCCGACCGCCTTGCCGCCCGCCTGCGAAATCCAGCTCACCAATTCCTTGTTGATCGCGCCCGATAGTACCATTTCGGCGATCTTGGCGGTTTCGGCGTCAGTCACGCGTAGGCCGTCAATGAACGAGGACTCAACGCCAAGTTTTTTGAGCATCGCGCCAATTTGCGGCCCGCCGCCGTGGATGACGACTGGGTTTATCCCGACTGCCTTGAGGAGGACGATATCCTCGGCAAAATCACGCGCGGCCTCAGCATCACCCATCGCATGGCCGCCGTATTTGACGACGAACGTCTGCCCGGCATAGCGCTGCATATAGGGCAGCGCCTCAGTAAGCGTCTCTGCCTTGGCGAGGAGGGCTGGATCAGGCGCGTGGCGTGTCATGCGCTGGCGTCTTCGCGGTCAAGCTTGCGACCAAACCACACGGCGGCTTGGATCAGGATCGGCACCATGATGATCGAAAGCACCATCTTGGCAATGATCGCGCTGATGAGCAGCGGGGTGATTGGGAAGACGCCGTAGAATGCGATCGTCACGAACAGCAAAGTATCGACGATCTGGCTCGCCACCGCAGCAATCATGCCGCGCAGCCAGACGAGTTTGCCAGTGCCGCTTTTCAAACGGTCAAACAGCGCGACGTTGAGCGTTTGCGAAATTCCGTAGGAGATGACGCCCGCCGCCATCATCCGCGATCCCTGCCCCAATATGCCGGCAAAAGCATCCTGCTGTTTCCAGAAATCGGCCGCTGGCAGCGCGATGACCATCTGGATAAGCAGTGCGGAGAGGATCAACGGGATGAAGCCGTAGCGCACCAGCCGGTTCGCAACCGCCGTGCCGTGAAGTTCGGACACCGCGCTTGAGAGCACAACAAGCTGCAAGAACGCAAGTATGCCAGCCTCAACCGTCAGCGGCCCGAGCGCGATGATCTTGGTGCCAAGCACACCTGCCATGCAGACCAGCCCGCCGTAAATCAGCGAGAAGATAAAAAGTGAGCGCGGTATCGCCCCCGATGGTGTCGTCATAACGCCGTCCTAACCCTGTTTACCCCCGGCTGGTAAGTAGGATGCGCGCACGACGCAACGATTAAAGCGTCATCTGCGCAAAACAGGCGCGCACCTCCGCAACAAACGTCTCGGGCCGTTCCATCGCGAGAAAATGCCCGCCGCGCTCCGGCTCGCCCCAATGGACGATGTTTTTGAAGCGCGCTTCGGCCCATCGGCGAGAGGGGCCGAATATCTCCATTGGGGCAACGGTGCCGCCCATGGGCAGATCAACGGCCTCTGACGGAAAATCGCTAAAGCTGTGCCAATAAAGTTGTGCGGATGAAGCTGCACTGTTGGTCAACCAATAGAGCATCACATTATCAAGCAGATGATCGCGGCTGAACACAGTCTCTGGATGGCCATCACAATCCGACCAGCCGTGAAATTTTTCGAGTATCCACGCCATCTGCCCGACGGGCGAGTCAGCAAGGCCATACCCTAACGTTTGTGGCCGCGTGCGGTGCTGCGTCGCATAGCCATTATCCTTTGATTGATACCAGCCTATCCGTGCGAGGCCCGCCTGTTCGCGCGCAGTGAGGTCATTCATCGTCGCAGGATCGGGACGCGCGATGACCATGTTGAGGTGGATGCCAGCGCAACCACCAAGATTTTGTTGGCCAATATTGTCTGTAACCACCGCACCCCAATCGCCGCCTTGAGCAAAATAGCGATCATAGCCCAGCGCGCGCATGAGGCTGTCCCAAGCGCGGGCGATGTGGGGAATATCCCAACCCGGTTTGGTCGGCTTACCCGAAAAAGCATAACCGGGGAGCGATGGGATGACGAGATGATAGTCGGCACTGAGCGGGTCGATCACATCCATAAATTCAAGCACCGAGCCGGGCCAGCCGTGCGTCATGATCAGCGCGCGCGCGGCGGGGTTGGCCGAGCGGATGTGCATGAAGTGAATGTCGAGCCCGTCAATCTCAATCAGGAAATGGGGGTACGCATTGAGCGCTGCCTCACACCTTCGCCAATCATAACCGTCCGCCCAATATGCCACGACCTCCTTCACATAAGACAGCGGGATACCCTGATCCCAATCCTCAACAATCTCCTTTTCGGGGAAGCGCGTGTGCGCGAGGCGGGCACGCAGGTCATCGAGTTGGGATTGAGGGATGTTGATGGTGAAGGGGCGCGGGCTGGCGGGCATTTTGGTTCCTCAGGGTGGTTAAACGATAAGAATATAGTCACCGTAATCGGCAAGCGTGCTGTCATGCGTCAAGAGATGGAAATTTTCATGACACGCCTGCGCAACAAGCAAGCGGTCAAACGGGTCACGGTGGATCATGGGAAGCTGACCAACTGCAACGGCATGTTCAGGCGCAATCGAAATAAGTTCATAAGTCGCCTCGCGCACCATCGCCAGCGCAGCCTCGGCAGTAATCGGCATGTCACCAGCACTACCCCGATTCATCGCATATTTGATCGCGATTTCCCAAATATTGACGCTGCTTGCATAGACGTCATTTGTCGGATCGCGAAGAAACGCCTGCGCTGTGCGCGAAAGAAACGGCGAGTCAGTTATCGCCCACAATAATATATGCGTGTCTAGGAGCAGCCTCAATCAAGCGCGCCGTAAAAAAGTTTTCCGATCAAGGCGTTATCGCGGTCAATCGTTTCCGGCGCGATGAATTTGCCTTTCGCCACACCAATACGCTTGCTGACATCGCGGATAGCCTCTGGCTGGGCAGCAAGCGGCATGAGCCGCGCCGCAGGCCGACCATTGCGCGCAATGATTACTTCGGTTTCAGCGCCACTCTGCACCGACTCAACCAGTTTTGAGAGCGTGCTTTTGGCTTCATGAATATTGACCATAGCCATTCACACATATTAGCCCGACTTAGCTAAGTCCGTCAACCTGATCAGCGAGCATCAGCCAGCGCTCTTCGGCGGCGTCCTTTTCGGTGCGGGCGGTTTCGATTGCTTGCATCAACGCCGCAAATTTTGCGGGGTCGCGGGTGTAAAGATCGCCGTCAGAAAGTGCCGCTTCGTCGCGCGTGATTGCGGCCTCAATCGCCTCGATCCGCGCGGGCAACAGATCATAGTCGCGCTGATCCTTGAAGCTCAACTTGGTTGCGGATTTCGCGGGCAAAGCGGGGGGTGCCTTCGCCGCCGTCTTTTTTGGTGCGGTTTTAGCGGCGTGGCGTTTGGCCACCCAATCAGCATAGCCGCCCGCGATCACATCCACCTTGCCTGAACCATCAAGGCCAAGCATGATCGTCACCGTGCGGTCAAGAAAATCGCGGTCATGGCTGACGATGAGGACGGTGCCTTCATAATCAGAAATCACCTCTTGCAGCAGATCTAGCGTTTCAAGGTCAAGGTCATTGGTCGGTTCATCAAGTACCAGCAGGTTTGACGCGCGGGCAAATTCGCGCGCGAGCAGCAGCCGTGACCGTTCACCGCCCGAAAGCGAACCAACGAGCGTCTCGGTCATGCCGGGTTCAAACAGAAATTCCTTCAAATAGCCCTGAATATGCTTTTTGACGCCGCGCACTTCAATCCATTCGCCGCCTTCACACAGCACGTCACGGACGGTTTTTTCAGGTGCCATCAGGCTGCGCTGCTGATCAATAATCACCCCGTCGAGCGTTTTGGCGAGCGTCACCTTGCCCGCGTCTGGCGCAATTTCGCCGGTCAGCAGCTTGAGCAGCGTCGTCTTGCCAGCGCCGTTCGCGCCGACAATCCCGATCCGGTCTCCGCGCGTGATTTTGAGGCTGAAGTCCTTGATGATCGCCCGCCCGTCATAAGATTTGCTGACTTGATCGGCGGTGATCACTGATTTGGTGCGGATATCATCGTTGGCCAGCCCAAGCTTTGCCCCACCCTGTGGCCCAAGCATCGCCGCCCGCTGCGCGCGCATTTGGTGGAGTTTTTCGAGACGGCCCTGGTTGCGTTTGCGCCGCGCAGTGACCCCGCGTTGAAGCCAATGCTCCTCTAGCTTAAGTTTGGCATCAAGCCGCTCGGCGTTACGCGCCTCATCGGCATAGACTTTCTCCATCCACGCCTCAAAACCGCCAAAGCCAATATCAGCACGGCGAATTGCGCCGCGATCAAGCCACAGCGTCGCGCGCGTCAGGCGGGTGAGGAATGTTCGGTCATGCGAAATCGCGATGAAGGCACCTTTATAGCGGCCAAGCCAATCCTCAAGCCAATCAATCGCGCCGATATCGAGATGGTTGGTCGGCTCATCAAGCAGCAACACATCGGGCTCCTGCGCCAGCGCGCGGGCAATCGCGGCGCGGCGACGCTCCCCGCCACTGGCGGTTGCACAGGCGCGACCCAAGTCAATCCCGATTTGATCAGCGATAGCCTCGACATCATGGCACGCGGGCGCATCATCACCGCTCAGCGTATAATCGCGCAGTGTGGCATAGCCTGTCAGATCAGGTTCCTGCTCAAGCATCACGACGCGCGTGCCCGGAACAATCGTGCGCCGCCCTTTGTCAGCCTCAATCCGGTCAGCCAGCAAACGCAGCAGGGTCGTTTTGCCAGCACCATTGCGGCCAATCAGCGCGAGCCTGTCACGAGGTTGCAGATAGAGATTAAGATCACGGAACAGCCAGCCCGAACCTTGAACAAGGGCGACGCCTTCATAGGCAAGAACAGGGGCAGACATATCAGGCTTTCCGTGATTTGGTGGCGCAAGGGGCAAAACCCTTACAAATATATGACGCGGCCATTCATGGCCTATTCAATGGTTGCCGCCTATGCCAATAAACCATGGCAATGTTCAAATCCTTTATGATCATCTTGATTGCGAGTATGGCAACAAGCACGGTGGCGGCGCAAAAACCGCCTTACCGTGAGCAAGACCGCGTGCGTAAGGATACCAATGAAGGCGCCGTCCTGCCGCTACGTTCAATCGAAGACCGAATTGTGCCGGGGATGAAGGCGCGCGGAGCCGATTATATCGGTACTGAATATGATGGCCAGATTTCACGTTATCGCCTCAAATTCATGCGTGGCAAATCGGTTATTTGGGTCGATGTTGACGGGCGCAGTGGAACTATCATTGGAAAAGCTGGCGAATAATATTAAGAAGGCGCGATTACCCACCGATATGGATCAGGGAGACACACATTGCGCGTATTGATCGTCGAAGACGAACCAACGCTTGGGGGCCAACTCAAGAACACACTCGAAGGTGCAGGCTATGCGGTTGATCTCGCCACTGATGGCGAAGATGGCCATTATATGGGCTCCACTGAGAATTATGATGCGGTGATCCTTGATCTCGGCCTGCCTGAGGTTGACGGGCTGACGGTGCTTGACCGCTGGCGCAAGGAAGGCAAGATTATGCCCGTTCTCGTGCTTACCGCGCGTTCGGGCTGGTCAGACAAGGTGGCCGGGCTTGATGCCGGGGCCGATGATTATCTTGCCAAGCCGTTTCAAACGCAGGAATTGATTGCACGACTGCGCGCGCTCATTCGCCGCTCATCGGGCAATGCCTCATCTGAACTCATTGCTGGCGACGTGCGGCTTGATACGCGTTCGGGCCGGGTGACGCTCGCAGGTGAACCAGTTAAAATGACCGCGCAGGAATATAAGCTGCTGTCTTACCTGCTCCATCATAAGGGCAAGGTCGTTTCGCGCACTGAGCTGATCGAACATATTTATGATCAGGATTTTGATCGCGATTCGAATACGATTGAGGTGTTTGTCACGCGAATCCGCAAAAAATTGGGCGCAGACGTAATATCGACGATTCGTGGCCTCGGTTATAGCCTCGACGAACCCGCCGCTTGATCGCGTGACCAAGGCACGGCGCGGCTGGCGCGCGGTGCTTGGTGGTGGATCACTGCGCCGCCGGATGATCAGCGTCGCGACACTCTGGATTTTCGTGCTGCTGCTTGGCGGCGGCATTGCGCTTGACCGGGTGTTGACGGGGGCAATCACGCAGAATTTTGATGATGGTCAGCAATATGTGCTGACCTCAATGATCGCATCGGCAGAAATTGGCC
>JAYTMV010000173.1:0-4105 GCA_043728175.1 Sphingomonadales bacterium | reverse complement strand
CTCGCCAGCCTGTTTGCGGTGACGCTCGTGGCAGCGTTTGCCACGCCTGCATTGCTCGGCTCATTCGGGTTTCGCGGCAAAGCGCTCGCCTTCAAGGGTAACCGGATCAATCCCATGACTGGCCTAAAGCGCATTTTCGGGATGCAGGGGCTGATCGAGCTTGGCAAATCGCTCGCCAAGGCAGGCGTGCTTGGCGCGCTTGGTTGTTGGCTGGTTTCAGGCGATCTCCCCAAAATCCTTGGGCTTGGCGCGCAGGATGTTGCGCCAGCGATTTACAGCGTCGGCAGCAGCGTGACGCACGCGCTGCTCTGGCTTTCGGCTGGGCTGCTCGCGATTGCGGTCATTGACGTGCCGATCCAGCGCCAGCGCCGCAATGCTGATCTGCGGATGACCAAGCAGGAAGTGAAGGAGGAAATGCGCCAAAGCGACGGCGCGCCCGAAATGAAGCAAGCCAGGCGGCAGCGCGCGCACGAAATGCTCGCCGGTTCAGCGCGCAAGGCGGTTGAGGAGGCGACGGTCATCCTCACCAACCCAACCCATTTTGCGGTTGCACTGCGCTACCGCCCAGGCATCGACGCCGCCCCCGTGGTCGCCGCGCGCGGACGCGGAGACGTCGCCCTCGCCATCCGGGCGCTGGCGAAGGAACAAGGCGTACCGACGCTCGAATATTTACAGCTCACCCGCGCGCTCTATTTCACCACTCGTGCAGGCCATGTGATTGCTGAGGATTTATACATCGCAGTCGCGACGATCCTCGCATTCGTGTTCAACCTCGAACGGGCAATGGCCGAAGGGGTCACACAACCAAACATCGAAGTGCCCGAGGCGCGCCATTATGATGAGCATGGGACGCGCACAGGGCTAAAAAAATCGCCAAATCATCCGTTACCGCTATAATGGATCAGCGTCAGCAAAACAGCTTCGACAACCCAAGACTTTTGGATGAAGACGCGCGGCTGAGCATATTGGCAGAGCTTGACCTGCTTGACACCCCTGCCGATGCCGAATTTGACACGCTTGTTCGCCTTGCCCAGCAAGTCTCGGGCTGCAAGATCGCGCTTATTTCGTTGGTTGACCAGCACCGGCAATGGTTCAAGGCTAGGCTTGGCATTGAAGTTGCCCAAACTCCGCGCGAACATGCGTTTTGTTCACACGCAATTTGCAGCGATGCCATAATGATTGTCGCCGACGCACGCCAAGACGCGCGGTTTTGCAATAATCCGCTTGTGACAGGCGAGCCCGGAGTTATCTTTTATGCTGGCATTCCGCTATTGGTTCGCGCTGAGGGGTCAACAGCAGCGCGGGCCGCTGCCATCGGAACGCTGTGCGTCATTCACAACGAACCTCATGAACTGACTCCCGATCAGCAATCAGCATTAGGAGACCTTGCCCGGCTTGCTGAAGTGCTTGTCGAGCGGCGTATGCTGACCTTTCAAGCCCTCAAACTCGCCGAGCAGCACAAGGCTGATCTTCGGACGATGGATTTACGCAATCGGCAGTTCCGTCAAGCCGAACGCATGGGCAATATCGGGTCTTGGCGTCTAACTCTGGCTGATAACAGGACACAGTGGTCTGAACAAGTTTACGCCATTCACGGTCTACCTGTCGGACATGACCCGAGCCTTAACAACGCACTTGATTTCTATCCCGGTGAGGCGCGCACGATTATATCGGATGCGTTGCGCAATACCGTTGAATCCGGTCAACCGTTTGAAGTGGAAACCGATTTCATGACCGCACGCGGCGAACTACGGCGTGTGCGCAGCATGGGAGAGGTCGAACTGCAAGGCGGGCAGCCAATAGCGGTCATCGGGGTTTTTCAAGATGTGACGCGGCAATATGCGCTTGAAGAACGCCTCCGCCGTTCGGCACATAGCGATGATTTAACCGGCTTGCCCAATCGCGCGCATTTCAACGAATTTCTCGATTGCAAGCTCGACAAGTCGGCAAGAACTGGGGACTGCGTTGTGTTGCTATTGATTGATCTTGATGGATTCAAGGCGGTCAATGACAAGTGCGGTCACCGTAGCGGAGACTTAATTTTGCAGGAATTCGCGCGGCAATTGGCAACCTCTCAATTGCGCGATGCTTTTTTCGCGCGCTTTGGTGGAGACGAATTTGTGGCGGTGGTTACTGATGCTGAGGCGTGTCGAAATCTCGAACCGCTTTTAACCCGACTGCTTTCTGACTTGCGAATTTCGGCCAACTATCCCGGCGGCTCATTGCAGGTAACCGCAACCATCGGAGCCTGCCTTACAATGTCGGGCAAGATGAACCGAAGCGATCTGCTCCACCGGGCAGACACCGCGCTCTACGAAGCGAAGCGCGCAGGACGCAGTTGCGCCAAGATTGACGGTGCAGATGGTTTGGTCATCGCGGCCACGCATAAATAAAACTATCGTCGGGGTTAAAATCACACGTCAAACCGCATTCAAGCAGCGGCAATGATTTTTTCGACATCAGCAACCGAATGACCTGTCAGATCTTTGGCTATCTCTCCCACAAGGAGGGCCGAAAGCGCCTTGTGATAATGTTTGCGCAATTCACCAAGCGTTCGGGGCGCTGCCACCACGATAAGGTGATCAATTTTACCGTCAAGAACGCGCTTGTTAAGGACTTTAGCGGTTCCAGCGGCGAAACTATCTTCGTCTTGCTGGCTGTCATCGGGGTTAGCAGAACTGCTTTGGTGGCGTCCTCCCGAGCCTTTGTTTGTCGTATCAACTTCGGCGTCTGGCATCGGCGTCAATTTGGGTATGCCTTCATCGCCAGCATTGCGGAACAGGTTCAATATTTGTCCGTCTGCAACCGCAATGGTTGCGCCTTTGGGGATGTCCATGTAATTTCCTTGTGTCTGTGCCGGGTGGATGAACGCGTGGTAGGCAGATTTTGTTGGTCTATTACATTAACTAGCAGCGGATTAAAAAGTGCCATCGTCTCGGCCAATGACTTGGTTTTGGTTTGCAAATCCGCAAATTCAGAATTGCCCTTCATAAGGGGCAGCAATCTCAATCACGTGGCGTGCCACGCTCACTGCAACTGGTGTTTTGGCCGCAATCTCGCCATCGACTGAAATTTTTAGCCGGGGACGTGTGTCAAGCGTCATGCTTTTCCCGCGAAATTCGCGGATCGTCCCGTGGCGCGCACGCAGTTTGAGCATCGTTGCAAGCCAGCTCCACCCAAGCCCCCACACGCTCTTGCCAGTCACCGCCTGGATCACGATTTCGCCACTGTCGATGGCCTGGCTTTCGATCAACTCTACCCCACCGTGATGCGTGCCATTTGCAATACGCACCTCGGTGGCCCAGAGTTTGTCCTTCCCGCCGTCATCATTCTCGACAATGATCTTGAATGGACGGAACCGAACTGCACACCAGATGGCCCAGATCAGATAGCCGACAATGCCAAGATAGCGCTTCAGCTTGTGCGGCACTGTTTGAGCAATCAGGGGCGACAGGCCAATCGCGGCCGCGTTGACAAAATAATCACCGTTGATGCGGCCAAGATCAATCCACTTTCGTTTCCCATTGGCAATCACGTCAATAGCGCTATCGATATCCGTGGGAATGCCAAGCGTGCCCGCGAAGCTGTTTGCGGTGCCAAGCGGGATAATCGCAAACACCGTATCTTGCCCCACAAAATAGCCGACATTGGACGAGAGTGACCCGTCGCCCCCGCCAATGATAACCATCGGCGCTTTGGCAATTGCGTCGCGGATGGCCGGTGCCATCTGGTCGGGATCGTTGATCGCATGCGCTTCGATGAGGGCAACGCCCGCCGATACTAGCTTGTCGCGAACCTCCTCAAACGCTTCAGCGCCGCTGCGGCTCATTGCGTTGACGATCAAGATCGCTTGTTTGGGAAGAGCATCGGTTGATCGAGTATCGCTCATTCACTCATGCCCGTTTTTTTCATCGATGGTATGCGAAGCCCAATTATCGCCGTCATGCGTGAATTGCACATGACTGCCACGCCTGAATCCGTCACCGTCCCAAGCAACCACCTGCAATTCCACCGCGTCGTTGCGGTGTGCGTGGATCCAGTTGAAGCTTTGTAACTCACTATTGCGCAGCCGTGTTGATGTTGCGGTTCCAGCCTGAACGACCAG
>JAYTMV010000172.1:0-6524 GCA_043728175.1 Sphingomonadales bacterium | reverse complement strand
AGGCACAGGCCTTGCTGACCGCCGCACGCTCCACGCTGATGAACGCGGGAGCATCGTCGCGGTAGGGTCACCCACAGGCACGCTCCAGGCGATCAACAGTTATGACGCGTTCGGCATCCCAGCAACGACCGCGCCCAAGCTCACCCGGTTCGCCTACACAGGGCAGACCTACATCCCCGAGCTCGGCATGTATTATTACAAGGCACGGATGTACTCCGCCGCGCTCGGCAGGTTCATGCAAACCGATCCGATCGGGTATGAGGATGGCCCAAACTGGTACGCATATGTTGGAAATGATCCGGTTAATGGACGGGATCCCGATGGGAAGCGCGATAAGCCGTGTGACGGCGATTGTAATCGAAGGGTTCAAGATAGTCGCCGCGATCAGCATAGAACAGCAACCGCACGGGCTAATTCTGCTCGGAGTGAGCGAGCAAGTAACATCTCCACAGGTTCAAAAGTCGCCAGTGGGGTGGGAACAACTCAAGGCTTAATAGCTGCTGCTGCAAAGGCACAAGGCGGAACAGGGGCAGGGGTTGTGGCAATCAAATTGTTTGGAATTGCTGCCACAGTTGCCGGTGCGGCACTCGATGCAAAAGCCCAGACTGATGCGGGGAAAGCCCCTGATGCTGCAGTTGCGAATGCCGCGGGCAGTGCAGCAACAAGTGTGGTCATCGGGATTGCTGTGGCCTCCATCCTAGTGGGCCCAGAAGGCCCGCCTCTTACGCTAGCTATTGCTGGTGTAGCAGGGGGGCTGGCGTCTGACGCATCTGGAGTTAGTGACCTCGGTGGCAGAACTGCTGAAGGTGCTCTCAGTAGCGCGCAAAATCGTCCAATTTGTAATATTAATCCTCAAACCGGCGGATGTTATTGAGCATGGGAACGTTTGGAAAATCTGATAACCCTCCACCGAGGGAGGGTGTCAATCTTTTATTAAGGATAGATTATTTTCGATTTATATTAATATATTATGGGCCTATATTATTTTTATTAGCCCTTGGCTTGATCATTCGAGGTACAGATATTTTTACAATCGACAATTTGAAATCAGTAAAATTCCTTGGTGGAAATATGTATATTATAATTTTATTTTGGAGTTTATTTATTGGCTATCTTATTTACATTACTATTTCCGCATTGATAGCAAGAGGTGTATATCTACGATCTGATATAAAATCATTTTATAAGTACGAAAAAAAGATTACAGATCTAGATAATATTCTAAGTGTTGAAATTTTACGTATGGGACTTTATAATTGTTTGCAAATAAAATTGAAAGAAGGGAACAGCGTTGTTTTTCGACTTGCTCTAGCAAAAAAAGAAGATGCGGATAATGTCCGTGATATTGTTAAAACAAAAAAATTCCTTAATAATATCTGATTTGGAAACGTCGGATACTGGTACCTTCGCAGTCAAGACGCGCCCTCCGCCTTCCGCTTGCCATGCTCGCTTTTTTAGCACTGATCGGTGCCTTCTTCCTCTCCACTTCTGTTATGATGCCAATGGCAATTTAACGGGTGACGGGGCGAGCAGCTATGCTTATGATGTTGAGAACCGATTGATCGGACGGAGCGGGGTTGCCAGTGCCACGCTCATTTACGATGCGCTCGGTCGGCTCTCGGCAATCAACGGCGCACCCCCATCTGGCGGGCAGTGGAGTGGTTGCCCGGTTCTTCCTGATGTGCCCCGTTGTTTTTCACTCGAGAATGATTGAAAAAAGTTGATCGTCTCGTCACAGCCATAAATTATCAGCCTCATGAACGAGAAGTGGTCGCCAAAATTATCGACGCTGCGGACGGCGTCATCGCTGCTGACAACGGCAAACGCTTGCCCGAGTGATACTATTCAAGATGGAGGAAATACTGCTTTAGCCAGCATTTCAAAAGTCATCGCGGGGTGTTTCTCGCGCACCTCGGGTTCGATCTTTGCTATTGCGAGGTCAAGATAATTTGCCGAAATATCAAGCCCCAATTGATCCATTGTTTGCAGACTACGGCTAAGGTCGGCGTGCAACTTGGCAATGCGCGCAGTGCGCTCTTGGCTGGCTATGTTAAGCATGGCGACTCACTTGCTCTTTTTTAATTTATAGAGATGTGATCGCACGCATCACCTGAACCTAAGCTTTAACGAAGTCAGAACGCGGTGCATGACGGATCGCGACATTGCGCTTGCTAACGCTGCTTGCGGCGCTGTTATATCGTCATAGCAGACCAGCGGCGCGAAAACTTGACCAGTTCGAACGGGCGATGATGATATGATCGATAAGCGACAGCTCCAAATGCCGACAAGCGTTAGCGATGTTCCGCGTTAAGCTGATATCTGACGGGCTTGCTGTGCTGTCACCCGAAGGATGATTATGCACGAGAATGAGCTTGGTCGCCCCAAGCTCAAGCGCGCGCTTGATGATTTCACGCGGATAGGCTGACGTCTGGCTGACGGAACCAATGCCCATCAATTCGTCACGGATCAGCATATGTTGCACATCAAGAAATAGCACGCGAAACTGCTCGGCTGTTGCGTGGCTAAGGCGCGCAAAGAGATAATCACGCAGCGCATGTCCGGTTGCTATGATTGGCGCTTGCCGAACCTCAAACGCCAGCGCGTGAAGTGTCGCATTTTTGAGTAGGAGCAGAAACGCGATAACATTTGGAAAGGGCGCTGCAATTCGATTGAGCGCATATTCGTCCGCTGCAAGTACGCCCGCAAGCGAGCCAAATTCTTCGATCAATCGTTCGCTTAGGATATGCGGCGCGTCACTTGCGACCTTTTGCAGCAGACTCGTTAGATAGGCGAGGCAATTTCGTCGTTCTTGCGCGCCATTTGATGCCATGTTCCCCACACCAGCGACGCCAGCACTGGGTAGCCCCAGAAGATGGCGTATGTCGCATAAGCTGCTGGAATGATGTGGGGTTGTACTGCCACTGCCAAATGCGTCACGACTGATATCGCATGAAAACCTGTTGCCCATATTGGCCAGAACCTGTCTGTTGTCACGAGAAGCCAGAGAAAACTGCCAAGCAGAACGCAGTCGATGATTAACATGGCTAGCTCAGGTGCCCCAAAAAATGCTGACGATGGAACACTTGCGTAGCTTGCGACAATGATGCCGACTGCACCAATCCGTTCAGGTGCGGCCCCGCGCACTACGGCAAAAAATGCCGTCGCAATCACGCAAATATTCCAAAGTATGACCGTAAACATAAGATGCCAGAACCCAGTGATGAGACACTGGCTAGCATAATCCTGTCATCGGCCTTGTGCTAGGCGGCATCGCTTACGACGCTAAGCTGTGCCGCCGATGGTTTTCCGTAAGCCCCGCCAAATGACAATGCGCCAAGGCCTATCGTCTTTTGCACCACGGCAAGTCCTTGATGCGCTTGAACCATCGCTGTGCGAGCGCGTACCAAATGGCGAAGTGCCTTCGCCACCTCCACGAACGCATCATTGCCCACTTCGGCAGCAAGTAGGGCCGATTTTCGTGCATCTGGCAAATGGCCGTTTAACGCGGATACCAACGTAATTGCATCGTCAATCCCGTTTTCAGCAGCAATAATGCAATCCGCAACACTTTGTGCGACTTCACGCCGTTTTGATTTGATTTCGTTTCGCATAACCCCTCCATGCGCGCTCATTGATAGGCGCGTCTAATGTGATCCAATGTTGTGATAATGTTCGGCTACAACAGGCGACCGAGCGTTTCGAGTGCGGCAATAAGTAAGCCGCTAAGGATGATCCCAAAGCTAGCTATCAGCATAGCCCAGATCAATCGCTGTCTGATGCTTAAGTCATTGGCATCTCCCCGCTTGCGCGGGAATGGTGGAGCAAAGCCAAATGCGCCAACCAGACCCTCTTGGTGAAGGGGGAGAGCAACATCACATAAGAGAAATTCCGGTGGCTTTGCATCGCTGCTTTCCCGATAATCTAAGTCAGGAAAGGGTGAATGATCGTTGGTCAACTCGGCAATATCGAGCGGTTCGTATATGATCGGATCATATACCGCGAGCAAGCGCGCCGCCTCCTTGCGCGTGGCGACCCCAAGCTGCCTACAGGCCCGTTCAAGGCGCTGGTTTATGGTGTGGTGAGAGACGCCGAGACGTATGGCAATTTCTTTGGAGGTCAGGTGCCGGTCAACGAGACGCAAGCATTCTCGCTGCGCATCAGACAGCTTTGCAAGTCGGGCATGAACATCATTGATTTGCGACATAATATTTGAGCGTCAGCGTAACTCCCGAATCACGCAGACAGTGTTCCGTGAATGATACCAGTTCAAGGCTATCGGCGGTAACGCAATTCGCCGAACACCCTGTTCACCAATGTGAATACCAACAGGATGCGGTTAATGATGGCGTTGTAGAAGGCGGGATCGCGCGGGTTCAACGTGAATTGAGAAGTAGTAATAGATCCTGGATGATATGCGAATTTTGTACTCAAAGGATTATATCTGAAATCGCCTGTTGTTGATTACGCAAATGGCCTTCAAGCAGTTTGTGGCGAGTAATGTACCCTGAATTAACCCCGGGGATTGCGTGATTCATAAGCAGTTTGGCATCAACCTCTGACACTCCGGCAATGGCTGCAAGCGTTCGGTAGCTCTGACGTAGATCATTCCCCCATTTTGAGAGATTTACGCGGCTCTCCTTATGCTCTTCGATGTGGCCTGATCGACTTTCAGCGGGAAACATCCAAAAGGGTGCTTGCTCGGGGTACATCTGGCGACCAAGCCGAATGCAACGAATGATCGCCAAAATCATCTGCCGTGATAAAGGAATGTCAAACGCGCGCTTCGTGCCCCCCTTAGGGCTGGCGATATGGAGAATGCGACGTTTGAAATCAAAATGTTCCGGCCGCACGACTTTCATAGCACTAGGTCTGGATCCTGATAGCAGCACGAGCAGGTGAAAGTCACGGCGGATAGGATTGTCGAGCTTTTCAAGCTGAGCGAACCATTCAGGTAGGTCGCTTGCGCCCATCGCTGAATTACGACGATGCTCCGTGTTCCAATCAACCGCGTCAACAGGATTGTCGACAGGTAGTTGACGATGAGTTTTACGTGCATGCCTATAAATTGCTCTTAGCGTTCGCATCGCGCCATTGGCTCGATAGGGGCCATTGTTCAGCGTTATCTGGTCGTGGCGTTTTACCACCAAAGCTGGGTCTTCTCCTAATTCACGTATTGGGCGATTGAGCCAATCCGTGAATAATTTTTCAACATGATCGCGGTATCCATCAATAGTGCCTTTGCTCCGGACTTTGCGAATGAGGTGTGCGTCGTGATAACGCTGCCACGCCTCTAGCAGCGTGATCTCAGTCAAATTTGGCGAAACATCATTCATCGGTACTGGAAGCACTTTGGGATGACGGCCTTGACTGATTTGCCCTAAATAAGTTTTCGCAATTGCACGGGCGTCGCGCGACGTCATTTGTAGCGCGTCACCGACAGACACTTGAATTGAAGCAGATCGCTTCCCTTGATGCCGCAAATCACCCTGAACCATGTAAGTGCGCCGTCGCTTACCGACAAGCAAGTAGAAGCCTTTCAAATCCACATCGCGCACTTTGTATTGGCCGACCTCAGCGGGTAGCAGTCGCCCAATTGCTTTGTCGCTTAAAACCATGCGCAAAGTGCCCATCAATCATTCTCTCAATTTTTATGCCGGTTTTATGTCGGTAAATGTCATCTTCCGTGGGGATTTCCAAAACTGTGCAATAAAGTGCTTATAGCACTTAAAGTAATATAAATCAATGATTTTATCAAGTTTAAGGTTATGCTGGGGTAGGTTTAAACGCTCTTGGAGTAGGCAAAATCTCAGACTACGAATCTGAGGGCCGGACGTTCGAATCGTTCCGGGCGCGCCAATTTCTAATCCTCAGTCATCATCACGCGCAGTTTATCAAGCGCGGCTTTCTTGATCTGGCAGACGCGGGCGGCGCCGACGCCCAGCGTCTCGCCGATTTCATCTAGGTTCAATTCCTCGACAAAATAAAGCTGGAGTACCATCGCCTCACGCTCGGCAAGCAGCGCAATGTTTTGCGCTATCACCCTGCGCAACTGCGATTGTTCGAGCACGGTATCAGCAGCGTCGGCCATGTCGGCGAACCAGATGTCATGATCGGAATAGACTTCATCAATTGAGTCTTGGCGCACGGCGTGGGTGCTGGCGACCAGCGCGTGATATGCGCTGCCCTCAAGTTCAAGCGCCTGCGCCATGTCTGCATCGCCCACGCTGCGGCCGAGTTGGTTTTCAAGGCCAGCGCGCACCTGCGCCAGTCGCCTGCGGTTGACCATGCCGGATCGACACATCCGCGCATCGCGGCGCAGTTCATCAATCATCGCGCCGCGCACCCGCATTGAGGCGTAGGGGACGAAGGGTATCCCGCGATCCTCAAACGTCCGCGCCGCCTCGATGAGCGCGACCATCCCGATTTGGATGAGATCCTCAACCTCAATCGCGCTCGACATGCGTGAATGGACGTGCCAAGCGATCCGCCGAACAAGCTGGCTGTGCGCGCGGATGATGGCATCT
>JAYTMV010000171.1:0-2464 GCA_043728175.1 Sphingomonadales bacterium | reverse complement strand
GAGCGAAGCGCGGCAATCCAGTTGCACTGACGGGACTGGATTGCCGCGCTTCGCTCGCAATGACGGTGTAATTTGGCATGAGGCCACTACTTAAATCCCCGGCGTTTTATAATGGTGCCATGCAAAGATTGCCGCAGCCCCCCGGTGGGGCCGCCAAGCCTCACCAATCTCGCGCACTTGCTTTTCGCTGGGGCGTTCGGGCAATTTCATAATCGCGCCAACGTCAATCTGTACCGCCAAATCACCCGCTGGCCAAATATCGGGGCGACCTTCGGCGAACAGCAAGTAAATTTCGGCTGACCAGCGGCCAATGCCTTTAATCTGGGTCAGCAGTGCAATCGCGTCCTCATCATCCGCCGGAAGGTTATGGAGGTCAAGCGCACCGCTTGAGACCAATCCTGCGAGGCTGCGGGCATAGCCTTGCTTCTGCCGCGAAAACCCGCAGGCGCGCAGAGCGTCTTCACTCTGCGAAAGCAAAATTTCAGGATTGGTAATATCGCCAAGCGCTGCAACCAGCTTTGCCCAAACCGCGTCAGCCGCTTTGAAGCTCACTTGCTGGCCAACAATCGTGCGGAGCAAGGTTTCATAGCCGCGCGGGCGAATGCGCGGTTCAGGATAACCAACATGGGCGATCGCCGGGGCAAAGCGCGGCTCAATCTGCGCGAGCGCGTCAAGGCCCACGCGTAATTGTTCGGCAGACAAACCCATCTTGATTTCCTTGATTTCAATCAATACGCGCGACATAGCAATTATCGAACAAGTGCTACAGTTTATTCAAGGATGCGCAAATGCCAAAGCTGGTTGTCGTTACACGGGATGGAAATGAACAGACGCTTGAGGGGCAATCGGGCCTATCCGTGATGGAAATTATCCGTGACGCTGGCGTTGACGAACTGCTTGCGCTGTGTGGCGGTTGCTGTTCCTGCGCCACCTGTCACATCCATGTTGATCCCGAATTTGCGGACAAGGTGACGCCAATGGGCGAGGATGAAAATGATCTGCTCGAAAGTTCGGATCACCGCGATGAACGGTCGCGCTTGTCGTGTCAGATCCAATTCAATGGCACGCTTGATGGCCTTCGCGTTGTGATCGCGCAGGAAGACTAAACAAATTGATGCCCAATCTTGTCCTCATCCGCCACGGCCAATCAACCTGGAACCTGGAAAATCGTTTTACTGGCTGGTGGGATGTAGATGTCACTGACAAAGGCATTGCAGAAGCGCGTGCAGCGGGCGCACTGATGCGAGATAAGAGCGTTGATTTTGATTGCTGTTTCACCTCGCTACAAAGCCGTGCGATCAAAACGCTCAATCTGGCACTTGAGGAAATGGGGCGGTTGTGGTTGCCGGTTGAAAAAGACTGGCGCTTGAATGAGCGGCACTACGGCGGGCTGACCGGGCTTGATAAGGCCGAGACTGCTGCCAAACACGGTGACGCGCAAGTCAAAATCTGGCGGCGCAGCTTCAACATCCCACCGCCGCCGCTTGAGCCGGGCAGCCCTTATGATCTATCGGGCGACCGCCGCTATGCGGGTATCACCGTGCCGACTGCTGAAAGTCTTAAAGACACGATTGAACGGGTGTTGCCTTATTGGAACGCACACATCGCGCCTGAGTTACGCAGCGGCAAGCGCGTGCTTATTTCAGCACACGGCAATTCTCTGCGCGCGCTGGTCAAGCATTTGTCGAACATTCCTGATGATGAGATTACGTCGCTAGAGATACCAACAGGGCAACCCATCGCATTTCACTTGAATGCTGATCTTGGCGTTACGGATCGATATTATATCTGTGACCGGTGATGCCGGTTGGCGTACATTGCCGCGTCAGCACGTTCGACGAGGCCTGCAACGCTTTCACCCGCACGCACCATCGCAAGGCCGATGGTCACTCGAATCGCAATAGTGGCTGGGCCCACCTCAACCTGTTGGGCTGAAACATAGTCGCTTAACGCCTTTGCTTTTGCAGCGGCATCGGCTTCATTCAAATGATCAAGAATAAGCCCAAACTCATCGCCACCAATCCGCGCGACCATGTCGGTTGCGCGCAGACTATGCGTGAGCAACCGAGCGAGGTGGAGCAGCACTGCGTCTCCGGCATGATGGCCGTGATCATCATTGATACGCTTTAGGCCATCAAGATCAATATAGAGAACCGCCGCAGGTGTATCGTGACGCGCAGCATATTGCACCACCGCCTCTAGCCGGCGCATGAACGCGCGCCGATTTGGCAGCGGCGTCAGCGTGTCGGTATCGGCAAGCTGTTCAAGCGTAGCGATACGAGCTCGCATCTCAAGAAGCGCCGCGTGTAACCGTTCATTTTCTTCGATAAGGCTCTTTATTTGAACCTCATCGCTTTCGCTTTGTTTCACTGCCTCATCCGATCTTTGTGTGGATATTTATTGAGGCGCCCAAATCTTATTTTATATCGGTGTCGGCAATTGCGGGCATTTTAGCCAATCATTG
>JAYTMV010000170.1:0-12493 GCA_043728175.1 Sphingomonadales bacterium | reverse complement strand
TGGCGGCCCGATCTTTGGGGCTGGCGCATTCTCTACTGGGCGGCCCATGCGCCGCTGATCCTTTCAAGCACTGATCTGGTTTACCGCTCGGCAGTGCTTAACGGGCTTGCGCGCGGGGCGCGGCATCTTGATCGCACCGCCGAAAGCGCGCCCGTCGGTCTCGCGCGACTTGCGGCATGGGCCGGCGTCGTCGCGGCGGGCCTGCTGATTTCGGGAAGCAACCCACGGCGCAGCTTTGGTGAGGCAGGCCTTGCAAAGGCACTTGCGGCATCATTTAGCAGCGACGGTGGCATCATCTGCCGCACTCCGCGCAATCAACTTGAGGCGGTGGTTCTGCTCTCGATGCTGCGTGAGGTTTACGCCGCACGCCGGATTGAATGTCCGGTCAGCATAACCGCGATGCTGACGCGCGCGGTGCCTGCATTGCAGGGGGTTACGCTTGGCGATGGCGGGCTTTCAAGCTGGCAGGGCAGCGCGCCGCTCGCGCGGGATCAGGTTGAGGCGGTAATTGCGGCGAGTGGCGTGCGCACGCGGCCGCTGCGCCAGGCACGAGACTGGGGCTACCAGCGGCTGTCGGCGGGGCACAGCGTTGTCGTCATTGATGCAGCGCCGCCGCCAATTGCGCGCGTTTCGGGCGGGGGGTGCGCGTCAACGCTGGCGTTTGAACTCTCTGACGGCGCGCACCGCCTGATCGTCAATTGCGGCGGCGGCAATGCGGGCGGAACCGGGGTCAGCGCAGGTCTGGCTGAGGGTTTGCGGACGACGGCGGCGCATTCAACGCTCATCCTTGCCGATAGCAATTCCACCGCGATCCTTGGCAATGCGACGCTTGGTCGCGGGGTCACCGAGGTTGAGCTTGACCGTCAGGAAACCGAGGCGGGCAGCCGGGTGGAGATCAGCCATGACGGTTATGTCAAACGCTTTGGCCTGATCCACCAACGGGTATTAACGCTGGCGAGCGATGGGCGCGAATTGCGCGGTGAGGATATCTTGCTCCCCGGAAACGGCGGGCGCAAACCGGCGCTTTCAACCTTCGCCGCGCGCTTTCACCTCGCACCCGGCGTTGAGGCAACGCCAACCGCCGACGGCATGGGTGCGCTCCTGCGCATTGACGGAGGCGCGCTCTGGCAATTTCGCGTGCGCGGCGCAAAGCTCGGCATTGATGACAGCATTTGGATTGACGGGGCAGGCCGGCCCAATCCGACGCAGCAATTGGTCGCCAGCGGCGAAGCGCCAGCGGGCGGCGCCAGCATAAGCTGGACACTCAAACGGGCAGGTTAAATCAATGACGGATGTAACAATAAAGCGCGCGCTGCTCTCGGTGTCGGACAAGAGCGGGCTGGTTGAACTGGCAACTGCACTTGCAGGCCACGGTGTTGAGCTTGTTTCAACTGGCGGTACGGCGAAGGCACTGCGCGATGCGGGGCTGACCGTGCGCGATATCTCCGATCTCACAGGCTTTCCCGAAATGATGGACGGGCGGGTCAAGACGCTTCACCCCAAAGTGCACGGCGGGCTACTTGCTGTGCGCGATAACCCTGAGCATGTTGCCGCGATGGCGGCGCATGATATCGGCGCAATCGATCTGGTGGTTGTCAATCTTTATCCCTTTGTCGAGACCGTGATGAAGGGCGCAGCACGCGACGAGATTATCGAGAATATCGATATCGGTGGGCCAAGCATGATCCGCTCGGCCGCAAAAAACCACGCGAGCGTAGCCATTGTCACTGATCCAGCCGATTATGCCGCGATCGCCAGCGGCAGGACGACGCTTGATCAGCGCCGCAAACTCGCGGCGAAGGCGTATTCAGCAACCGCCGTCTATGATGCGATGATCAGCCAGTGGTTCGCCTTTGCCGATCAACAGCAGATGTTCCCCGACATGATGGCGATGATGGCCAATCGCGGGGCAGAGCTTCGCTACGGCGAAAACCCACACCAAAAGGCCGCACTTTATATCCCCGCTGGCCCCCACGGTCGCGGGATTGCGCAGGCCGAGCAGCTACAGGGTAAGGAACTTTCGTATAATAATTACAATGACGCTGATGCCGCGCTTGAGCTGGTCAGCGAATTTCGCGATGGCCCACCGACGGTTGTCATCGTCAAGCACGCCAACCCATGCGGCGTTGCAAGCGGCGCGACTTTGCTTGAGGCGTATGAGGCAGCACTTGCCTGTGACAGTGTTTCGGCGTTTGGCGGGATCATCGCGGTCAACCGTCCGCTTGACGCCGCAACGGCTGAAGCGATGGCGGGGATTTTTACTGAAGTTGTCGCGGCCCCTGATGCGAGCGAAGCGGCCAAGGCGGTTTTTGCAAAGAAGAAGAACCTGCGCTTGCTATTAACTGGCGAACTGCCCGATCCAGCGCGCGGTGGGCTATCAGTCAAAACGATTGCGGGCGGTTACCTCGTTCAGAGCCGCGACAATGGCCGGGTGAGCCGCGAGATGCTCAAAACCGTCACCAAACGCGCACCGACTGAGGCCGAACTTGCCGATTGCCTGTTTGCTTGGACAGTGGCGAAGCACACTAAGTCAAACGCGATCATTTACGCCAAGGATGGCAGCACCGCCGGAATTGGTGCTGGCCAAATGAACCGGCTTGAGTCCGCGCGAATCGCCGCTTGGAAAGCCAAGGATGCGGCGGAAAAAGCCGGTTGGGCAGCGCCCCGTACAATCGGTTCGGCAGTCGCGTCAGATGCGTTCTTTCCCTTTGCCGACGGGCTGATGGCGGCGGTTGAAGCAGGCGCAACCGCAGTCATTCAACCCGGCGGATCAATCCGCGACGATGAAGTGATTGCAGCGGCAGATGCGGCAGGGTTAGCGATGGTATTTACTGGAATGCGGCATTTCCGGCATTGATCCCTAGCCCGTCGCCTTCCTAAACAACACCCGGTCATCCTCGCCAAAGCCGTAGCGCCAGATGACCCAGCCGTAGGCCGCAAGTATCGCCGGAATACCGACAGCGAGTTCGGCCCATTCGGGCAGGCGGATAATGATTTGGCCGACGAGTACCGCCACTGCGCCCGCAATCGGCAGCGCCCAGCGCCATACCGAAACGCGCGCACCAAGCACATGCGCCGCCAATCGCGACTTGATCAGTGATGATATGCCAAGCGAAAGAGCAAGCGCAATTGCTGGCCCCGCCGCCTGATAAAGCTCAGGATAGCCAAGTCGCTTAATCGTTATGATCAGTGCAAAGGTCAGGATGATTTGCAGCGCAATCGTCCCAAGCGACACAATCAAATTGCGCATCCGCGCGATATAAACGAGCGCGGCTTCGCTCACCACCGCGACTGCTGCGGCAACCTCGGCGAGCAGCAAAAACGCAAGTGCGCCGTTGCCGCCGACGAAATCACGCCCCGGCCCGATCAAGCCCATCAGCGCCTCCCCCGGAATACCAAGCGCCAGCGCAACCCCGGTCTGCGCCGCGATAATCCAAAAGCCGACTTGGCTGATTTGGCCCGCAATCGCCGCGCGGTCTCCCTCTTTTAACTTGCGCGTGATAACCGGGCCAAGCACGGGATCAAAACTGGTTTTGAGCTTTTGCGGGAGCGAGGCAACCTGCTGCGCCACCCAGTAAATCCCGACGGTTGCGGGCGAAACGAACAGCCCGAGGATCAGGATATCGATCCGGCGCGATCCCCATTCAATCGCATCGGCAAGTGCCAGCGGAGCATTGCGTCGGGCGAGCGCGTAGAGCTCAGCACCGCGCGGCGTCCAGCCTTTGGGCAGGCCGTAACTTTTAAGGAACGGGATGACTGAGGCGATCAACGCCATCACCATTGAAACGGCATAGGCCACGAGCAAGCCGTCACGCGGCAATGTCCACGCAAGGCCAAAGGCAACGATGCTGATCGTCCACGGCTCAATGATGGCGCGCGCGCGGACGGTTGCGCCAATATCAAAGCGGTAGGCCAAGGCCGCGAGCATCACATCAGACAGCGCGAGTGCAGGAATCGCGAGCGGCAGCAGATTATCAAGGCGATTGATTTGGCTGTTGGGAAACATCACTTGCGGAAACAGCATCAGCAGCACTGTCGGAACCAGCGTCGCGAGGATGACAACAAGGATGCCGTCCCACGCGCCATTCTCTTTACCAGCACCCGCGAGATGGAGCGCAAGCCCGCGCTTCAATCCAAGCGTCGCAATTTGCGCGGCAAATTCGACGATAACAATCGCATAGGCCAGCCGCCCAAGCGCCTCTGCGCCGTACCATTGGCTGCCAATAATCAGGAACGGAATGCGGGCAATCAGTCGGATGAAAAAGCCGCCGACGTTGGTGCGGCCACCCTTGGCGAGGGCTGCGATGTCAGGATTTGTGTCTTCAGGAGTCATCGACTTAATTCGTCACTCCCGCGAAGGCGGGAGTCCATATACTCTCAAAGCCTGAGATTATGGATTCCCGCCTTCGCGGGAATGACGGAAAAAAAAGCCTCAATGCGCGGCGCCCCAGTTTTTGCCGGTACCAATCTCAACGCCGAGCGGAACATCGATGGTGACGAGCGGGGCTGCGGCTTCCTCCATCACGCGCTTGATGACTATGCTCGCCGCCGCGACATCGCCTTCGGGCAGTTCAAACACCAGTTCATCATGCACTTGAAGCAGCATCCGTACCTTGGGCAGGCCCGCCTCGGCAAGTGCTGGCAGCATCCGCACCATTGCGCGCTTGATGATGTCCGCGCTCGTCCCCTGAATCGGGGCGTTGATCGCGGCGCGTTCGCTGCCCGCGCGCTCGGTTTGGTTCGCGCTGGTGATCCGGGTGAAATGGGTTTTTCGCCCAAACAGGGTCTGGGTGAAGCCCGTTTCGCGCGCGGATTGCAGCGTCCGGCTGATATATTGGTTGATGCCGGGGAAGCGCTCAAAATAGCGGTCAATCATCGCCTGCGCTTCATCTGAACTGATCCCAAGCCGCCCCGCCAAGCCCCAGCGCGAAATACCGTAGAGCAGCGAGAAATTGATCGTCTTCGCCTTGCCGCGCGTATCGGGGTTGACCTCACCGAACAGTTCCTGCGCGGTGAGGCTGTGAATGTCTTCGCCCTTGGCAAATGCCTCTTTGAGCGCAGGCACATCAGCCATGTGCGCGGCAAGACGAAGCTCAACCTGACTATAATCTGCCGAAAGCAAGACATTGCCGGGTTCCGCGACGAACGCTGTGCGGATGCGCCTGCCGACTTCAGTGCGAATAGGGATATTCTGCAGATTGGGATCGTTTGACGAAAGCCGCCCCGTCTGCGCGCCGGTGAGGCTGTAGCTGGTGTGGACGCGGCCGGTGACTGGGTTAATCTGTTCTTGCAGAGCGTCGGTGTAAGTCGATTTAAGCTTTGATAACTGCCGCCATTCAAGCACCTTGCGCGCCACCTCAACACCGTCTTCGGCAAGGCGCTCAAGCACAGTCACGTCAGTTGAATAATCGCCCGATTTGCCTTTGCGCCCGCCTTTCAGCCCCATCTTGCCGAACAGGATTTCACCCAATTGTTTGGGGCTGCCGACCGCGAAAGGCTGGCCTGCGAGTGCGTGAATCTCAATTTCAAGCGCTGCGATCCCCTCGGCAAATTCGGCTGACATCCGCGCAAGCTCAGCGCGGTCAACGAGGATGCCTTCGCGCTCCATCTGCGCGAGGACGGGGATCAGCGGGCGGTCAACGCGTTCATAAACGCGCGTGACTTGCTCGGCGGACAGGCGCGGTTTGAACAAATGCCATAGCCGCAGCGTAACGTCGGCATCTTCAGCGGCGTAGCGGGTTGCTTCTTTAAGCGGCACTTGGTTGAATGTGATCTGGCTTTTGCCCGTGCCGCAGACATCTTTGAAGGCGATACACTGATGTGCCAAATGGAGCTGCGCAAGTTCATCCATCCCGTGATTATGGCGGCCCGCATCAAGATCAAAGCTCATCACCATCGTATCGTCGATGGGACTAACGCTGATCCCGCTACGCTCAAGCACGTTCAAATCATATTTTATATTATGGCCAATTTTGAGCACTGATGGGTTTTCAAGCAGCGGTTTTAGCCGCGCAATCGCGACATTCATTGGCACCTGCACAGCGTTTTCGGCGAACATATCGCCGCTGCCATGCGCGAGTGGAATATAGCAAGCCCGCCCCGGCGCGGTCGCAAGGCTGACCCCGACAAGCCCCGCTTGTACCGCATCAAGTGCGTCGGTTTCGGTATCGACCGCGATCACACCCGCAAGCGTCGCCTCGGCAATCCACGCGTCGAGGGCTTCGACTGTGTCCACAGTTTCGTATGCGTCACGGTCAAACGGTGCCGCCTCTGGCTTTGGCTTTGGCGCTGGCGCTGGCCCGCGTACTTGCTGATTGATGAGCGCCGTCTGCTGATGATCAGGCTTGCCGCTCTCACCGCCAAGCTTCTTGAGCAGCGACATAAAGCCGTGATGTTCAAGAAATTCGCGGAGAGGCGCGTCGGGAATTTCCTTGAGGAGAAAATCATCAAGCGGTTCAGGCAGGGCGGCATCTTCCTTGAGCGTGACGAGCACGCGGCTCATCCGCGCCTGATCAGCAAAAGTGATCAGATTTTCCTGCATCTTTGATTTTTTCATGTCCGGCGCGGCGGCAAGCACACCCTCAACCGTGCCAAATTCCTGAATCAGTTTTGCCGCAGTCTTCGGCCCAATGCCGGGGACACCGGGGACATTGTCGGCACTATCGCCCATCAGCCCAAGTACTTCGCCCAACGCTTCGGGAAGCACGCCGAATTTTTCGACAACGGCATCGGGGCCAAGCCGTTCATTCTTCATCGGATCAAGCATATCGACGCCGGGCTGGATGAGTTGCATCAGATCCTTGTCAGTCGAAACAACCGTCACTTGCCAGCCCTGCGATAGCGCCGCACGCGTGTAAGATGCGATCAGGTCATCAGCCTCAAGCCCAAGTTCTTCAATGCACGGCAGCGAAAAAGCACGCGTTGCATCGCGGATCATTGGAAATTGGGGCACAAGGTCTTCGGGCGGCGGCGGTCTATGCGCCTTATATTGATCGTAAATTTCATTGCGAAAAGACTTGCTTGATGCGTCAAGAATGACTGCCATATGCGTTGGCCCATCGGCCTTATGCAGCGCATCGGCAAGCTTCCACAGCATCGTGGTGTAGCCGTACACAGCACCTACCGGCTCCCCCCGGATATTGGTTAGCGGCGGCAGGCGGTGATAGGCGCGGAAAATATAGCCCGAGCCGTCAATGAGATAGAGGTGGTTCTGGTTCGACATCCCCTGCGGTTTAGCAGGATGGGTGTCGCTTTACAGGGAAAAAGCTGCGCCGCGCTTTACTGGCTCAATTTTGTTGCAATCCGCTGCGCCAATTCCGATTTTTGCGCTGCTCCTGACTGCCTTGCCTTAATCTCATACAACGACTGGGCAAAGGCATAATCCCAGCGGGTAAGGTCAAGTGGGGCATCCTTGGCTTGCTTACCGGGGGCGAAGATGTTGAGGATTGAAGGCACCGCTTCAAAATCCTTGCCGGGTTTGACTTGAACCAGTGAAACCATCGCGGCATGGGCGGCAATCGCTTCAAGCGGATAACCTTCGGCTTTTTTGAGATCGATTAACACGATTGAAGCCATCAGGTTAATCTGTACGGTGCTGTAAATCAGGCTTTCGGCGGCATTGCTTGATGCAATAACTGGAAAATCGTCACTATCAAGACCAAACCCACCCGAAAATGTCCGTCCCTCTGTATCTTTTACTTCGGTGCGATACCACCAACGTGCCGGTGCAGGCATTTTGAACAGGCTGCTGCGCTCATCTATTGGAACTTAAGCAAATATCGGTGGTTGTTCCTTACGCAGCTGTGCCAAAGTATCAACGCCGTTGCTGGAGAAAATGATAAAGCTATTCGTTTTGCAATTATTGTCGGCAACTTTTGCGCCTATCTGACTAGCAATAGATCTGATTTTCGCATAAATAACCTTATGATATGATGGATCAATCCCAATCACTAGAGGACAAATTCCGGTTTGTCGTCGGCTATATTGCCCAAGAATAGGAGCCATCATGGCTCCAGCAAAGCTCCGCGCTTCGCGGCGGATTTCTTTTTTTTCGGCCTTGGTGCCAGTGACGGTGATCGTGGTGTCAGGCTCTGCCACAGGTGGCGCATCTTTCGACTGGGCATAGGCTGGGCTGGCCACTATAAGGCTGAATGCAATAAGACTTATGACGTTAGCTGGCACCGAATTTCTCATCTCGTCACTCCTGTTTTTTTTGTGTGGCTCACTGAGCCAGCTTGGCCGCCATCTTGTTGGCAATCTGAGATTTCTGCACATTGCCCGCGCGGTTCGGCAGTATCTCATACAGCGAGCTGACATAGGCATAATCGAATGCGGTCAAATCGCGCGGGGCGTCGCCGGGGCTTTTACCATCACCAAACATCGCGAGAACCGAGGGTAGCGCTTCATGTTTTTTTTCCGGCTTGATCTGTGAAAACGAAACCATCGCGGCGTAGGCTGCAATCGAGTCGAGCGGGTATCCAGTGGCCTTGTTTATATCGACAACAACGACAGATCCCGTCAAGTTGATGACGATCTTTGTATCGATCAGGCTGCTGCTGAAACTTTTAGTTTCAATGATTTCGTTGCCCTGAATATCTGTGCTTTTATTCGCGACGTTACCGTCCGATCCGGCAAGTGTAACGCTATGCCACCAACGTATTGGCACAGGATCAGCATAAAGCGCAGGGCGTTCTCGAACGTTGACATCGCCAAAGACAGCAGGTTTCACTTTTCGAAGCGTTGCCATCAAGCCATTACTGTCAGTCGTGAACAGGACAAACAGATTGGGTGCGCAGTCGCCATCCTCTGCCTTGACGTTTGCCGCCTTGGCAATCGTTCTAATCCGTGTTTCGACAATTGCGGCATAATTTTCAGCAATCCCGATAGCGCGTGGACAAATGGGCCGATTGCGCTGCGCATATTGGCTGAAACTTGTGGTTGTCGTCTGCCCAATGAAAGCCCGTGACTGCCGCTTTGCCTCTTTCTTTTCTAGTTTTTGGCCAGTGACGGTGATCGTGTTTTCGCCTTTATCCGGCGTTTGCGCAAATGCAGGGCTGACGATCAGCGCAAGAGAAAGACATGAAGGAATCCAGAACCGCGACATAAATCACCTCAAAATGATCTTTGCACGCAATTTATCGCTAGTGAAGCTGAACCGGAAATGAACGGTCAAGTAATGGGCTGTGCCAAAATGCTATTAAACGCGTTACTTCCGATGCTGTCCCGTAATCGCCCTGCTAATGGCTTGCATCATTTGTTGGCGAACTGGCACGGGTTGGCGCGTATTCGCAATCATTACAGCGACGGCATAGCTCGTGCCATCGGGCGCGGTCATGATTCCGACATCGTTGTAACCCGTTGATGTGCCAGCAAAATCCTGGCCAGTGCCGGTCTTATGACCAAAACGCCAGCCTTCAGGAACGCCGCCTGCAAGACGTTGCCTGCCGGTGCGCGCTTCGTTCATCAGTGAGAGCAGCACGCGCGTTGAATTGGCGGAGAGCAAAGTGCCGCGCTGTAATCTTGCAAGCGCGCTGACAATGGCCTGAGGCTGTGCGCCGTCGGGCAGGGTTGCGAGATAGCGGTCAAGTGCTTCACGGCGGACAGAATCGGGCAGTTTGGCGCGGACAGCGTAGAAGGTGCGGCCAACCGAATAGCTTTGTTGCCACGTCAGTCCCGCCGTCGCACTTTGCAGCGCGCGTTCGCCCCCGGCAAAGCGAATGCCACTTAGCCCTTTGCGTTCAAGCATGTTCCGCACAGCGCTTGGCCCGCCAACGGTGCGCAGCAGGCTATCATTGGCGGTGTTGTCGCTCTGCGTCATCGCGCGAAGGAGCAGTTCGGAAACGTTGGTTTCATAGCCTTCAGCTCCCACCAATTGGGCAATCGGCTGATGAAATAGCGTGAGGTCAGCGCGCGTGATCACCACTTTCTGAGTGAGCGTCAGCCGCCCATTATCGACCGCATCAAATACTGTGAGTGCGACCCACAGTTTTGAAACGCTCTGCTGCGGGAAATATGCATCGCCTTGTGATGAAAATGTCCAATCGCTGTCAATCCGGCTGACTGAGATGCCAAGCCTCCCGTCAAACGAGGCGGCAATCGCGCGCAGTGCTGGAAAAAGCGAAGGCGCGGGAGGCGACAGGCGCGGAGCCTCAACCACTGGCTTGGGCTTTGGTGCTGGTATGAAAACGGGCGGGCGCTTTGGCGGTGCTTTGGGCGCGGAGACGCAAGCCGGAACGAGGAACATCGCAATCAGGGGCGCACAGTGGCGGAGGGCATTCATTGGCACAGCCCTAAAGCGTTGCTGCCCACGCATAACCCCCCACGCGACGAACGATTCTGAAACAGCGACGGATTGAGTAAGCGCTCGCTATTTCCCGACCACCGCATCCGACGGCGGCACTGCCTTCATGCCCGCCGACACCGCCTCAACGCCCTTCATTACGCGCAGGATATTGCGGCCGCTGATTTTCTCCAAATCCTCTTGGGTATAACCGCGCCGGGCGAGTTCAGTGAAGAGCGCAGGGTAAGTCGATACATCCTCGAGTCCCTCAACAACGCTACTGATCCCGCCGAAATCGCCGCCCATCCCGATATGATCAATCCCCGCAATATTGCGCACATGGTCGATATGATCAGCGACTTGGGACAATGTGGCGCGCGGGCGGGGGTTGGCCTTGATCCAGCTTTCCAGTGCTGCGGCTTCGGCCTTGGGATTACCGATATGCTGTGTTTTCATCCGTGCTGCTTCGGCGGCGCGGCTATTTTCCCATGCGCGGATTGCAGGGCTGGTATAGTCGGGAACGAAAGTGATCATGATGACGCCGCCGTTTTGGTTAAGCCGGATCAGCATCGCATCGGACATATTGCGCGGGTGATCGAGCAGCGCCTGCGCATTTGAATGGCTCAGGATAACGGGCGCGGTGGTTTCATTGAACACATCCTCCATCGTGCTTTGCGCCACATGGCTGATGTCGATCATCATCCCCAATCGGTTCATTTCCTTGATGACTGCAACGCCGAACGGGGTCAGCCCGTCATGGCGCGGCGCATCGGTCGCGCTATCGGCCCAGTCGTTGCTGAGGAAATGGGTGATCGTCATATAACGCGCGCCCGCGCGGTACATCTGCCGCAAGATAGCGAGCGAGTTGCCTATCGAATGGCCCCCCTCCATCCCGATGAGTGAGGCAATCCGCCCGCGCTTGATCGCGGCTTCAATTTCAGTGGCGGTGCGCGCTGGCGCAAAGGTTTCGGGATAGCGCGCGATCATCCGCTCAACGGTATCAATTTGCTCAAGCGCCTGCGTCACCGCCTCATGCTTGGGCAGGGCCGGATCAATCCACACAGACCAGAATTGTCCGCCAACGCGGCCTTCGCGCAGTTTGGGGATGCTGGTGTGCGTTTTCGCGATGATTTCAGGCGACAGCGTGTTCAGATCAAATTTGCTGAAGTCATTCTTGAATATCTCGCGGATTTGCTCGGGCGTGTCATTATGCCCGTCGATGATCGGCATAGCGACGAGTGCGGCGCGGGCCGTCTGTTCGGGCGTTGCAGCGCTGGACGGGGATGCTACCAACAGGCAGATTAACAGGCCAAAATGTCGCATCGCTCGCTCCCTTTTTATCGCGCCTGTACCGCCGCGCGCATAACCCAGTTTAGTTTTGCGGCTCTGGTTGTAAACACCCGGCTATCCCAGGCATGTTCGCCGCGCCGCGCCACTTCGCGCGCGATATCGCCGTAAATGCCTGCGGCTGACAACACCGCCCAGCGCGAACGGAAGGGCAGCTTGCGCGCGCCTATGCGAGCGCTTTCCTCATACTCCCCGGCCATTTGGGCAAATTTTGCACCGATCCCGGCAAGCGCCTTGCGGTAATGCGGCTTCATATGCTCACCGGGGCCAATGTCGGCCTTGCCGAGCCAGGTTGCAGGAATATAGCAGCGTCCCGCACTTGCATCCTCACCAATGTCACGCACGATATTGGCAAGCTGAAACGCGAGGCCAAGATCGTTGGCGTGAGCGAGCGTTTCCTGATCCTCAGGGTCAACCCCCATCACCACCGCCATCATCAGCCCGACAACGCCTGCCACATGATAGCAATAGGTCAGCATATCCTGCGTCGTGCGCGGCGAAAATCCGTCGGCATCCATCGCAAAGCCTTGGACGAGATCACGCGGCCAAGCGTGGGGGATATTGCATTCGGCAACCACCAGCCCAAGCGCATCAAACGCAGGATCGCCCGTGGTTTCGCCGCGCAGCGCACGTTCAGTCATATCGCGGATGTGGGCAAGGCGGATATGGGGATCAGCGACGGCGGACATCTCCCCGCCGTGATCCTGACCGTCAGCCAGATCATCACACGCGCGGCACCAGCTATACAGCAGCCAAGCCCGTTCGCGTGTCGCTTGGTCAAACAGCCGCGACGCGAGCGCGAAGGATTTTGATCCTTTGGCGATGCTGTCACGCGCAGCCATGACTAGGGCAGCGCGGTTTTGCACT
>JAYTMV010000169.1:0-9750 GCA_043728175.1 Sphingomonadales bacterium | reverse complement strand
GCCTGTTGGCGCGGTCATTATGCAGGGTGAAAAACTGATCGCGGTTGCGGGCAATGCAATGCGGCAGGGTCATGATCCAACCGCGCACGCCGAAATCGTTGCGATTCGCACGGCATGTGCAGAATTGGGCAGTCAGCGGCTCATCGACTGCGACCTTTGGGTGACGCTTGAACCGTGCGCCATGTGTGCCGCCGCGATAGCGCAGGCGCGAATCGCAAGGCTTTATTACGCCGCCAGCGATCCCAAGGGTGGCGGGGTCGAACACGGCGCACGCATCTTCGCCAGCCCCGGCATCAACCATAGCCCAGAAATTTACGCAGGCATTGGCGAGGGCGAAGCATCCAAATTGCTCAAAAGCTTTTTTGCAGCACGCCGCTGACGATTTGCGTCTGCGCAGAGTTTGCGGCATAGCCGATGCTCCACCATGGACGCTGCCACTACATCCACCGCTATACTTGCGCCTTTTCCTTGGGGTGATGTTGCGATTATCATCGCGCTGATCGCGCTCAATGGCATTTTTGCAATGTCTGAAATGGCGATAGTTTCGGCGCGTAAGGCGCGGCTTGATGCAATCACGCGCAAATCGCAGCGGCGCGGCGCGCAAATTGCGATATCGCTCGCGGCTGATCCGGGGCGATTCCTTTCGACAGTGCAAATCGGGATTACCCTGATTGGCATCATCTCAGGCGCGTATTCAGGCGCAAGCCTTGGTGGGCCAGTGGCAGAGCGGCTGATGGCGCTTGGCATGGGAGTTGAGCTTGCCGAGAATCTCGGCTTTGCGCTGGTGATCGGGATGACGACTTATCTTGCGCTTGTCATCGGTGAGTTGGTTCCAAAGCAGTTTGCATTGCGTGCGCCCGAAAAAATTGCGGTCATAATGGCGCTGCCTATGCTATGGCTAGCGAAGCTTACTGCGCCGATTGTCTGGCTGTTGAATGGCAGCAGCGCGATTATTTTTCGCCTGCTGCGGATGAACCGCGAATCGGAAAGCCATGTCACCGCTGAGGAACTTCACTTGATCGTTGCCGAGGCAAGCAAATCGGGCGTGATCGAGGAGAGCGAACGCGCGATTATTTCAGGCGTTGTTCGCCTTGCCGATCGGCCCGTGCGTGAGGTGATGACGCCGCGCACTGAGATCGACTGGATCGATGTGAACGCTGACGAAGCCGCCGTCCGTGCGCAATTGCAGGCAACGCCGCATAGCCGCATCCCGGTGGCCGAAGGCTCAGTTGATGAAATCATCGGGGTGATACAGGCACGTGATATTGTGTCGGCATTGCTCGACGGAAAGCCGCTTGATCTTCGCGCCATGCTCCGCTCGGCACCCATCATTCCTGATCAGGTGGACGCGATGGATGCGCTCGAAGCGCTGCGCAAGGCCGATGTGCCCTTTGCACTCGTGCTTGATGAATATGGCCATTTTGAAGGGGTCGTGACGCCCGCTGATCTTCTCGCCGCGATTGCGGGGGATTTTGTGTCTGATCAAGATGAAGGCGATGAGCCAGCGATTGTCGAGCGCGAGGACGGTAGTTTGCTGGTTTCGGGTTGGTGTGCGGCGGATGTGCTTGCAGAACGGATTGGGGTAACGCTCCCAGAAGATCGGGACTATGCGACTGTTGCAGGCTTCGTCCTTGAAATGCTCAAACATATTCCGGCGACGGGCGAATATTTTGTGACGCAGGATTACCGTTTTGAGGTGATCGATATGGACGGGCGCAAGATTGACAAGCTGTTGGTTGAGAGCGCCTGAGCCTAACCCGCCGTGCCCACCGCGAGGCAGGCCAGCGCCATAATAAACCCAGCAAAACGGTTTGATCTGAATTTGGCGAGCGCATCGCCGCCATCATCGGTGCGCAGGGTTAGCACTTGCCACAACATATGCAGCGCAACGGGCGCGAGCGCGATGAGGACGATGATCTGCGGGCGGATCATCCAGAACGCCGCCGCCCAAAACAGCACCGCAATCGCATAAAATGCGAACACGCCGCCCCGCACATGCGCGCCCATCCGCAGCGCAGAGGATCGCACCCCGATCAGCGCGTCATCCTCACGGTCTTGCAGCGCATAAATTGTGTCATAACCGATTACCCACGCGATTGACCCCGCATATAGCAAAGCCATTGGCCATGCTGGCGCGCCCGTAACCGCGATCCAGCCAACCAGCGCGCCCCACGAAAATACTATCCCAAGCCAAGCCTGCGGCCACCATGTAATCCGCTTCATAAAGGGATAGGCAGCAACGGGCGCAAGGCTGACAAGCGCTACCAATTGCGCTTCAAAGCGAAGTTGCAGCAGTACGAACAGCCCGATGAGTGAAAGCGCAATCAACCACACCCACGCGCGCTTGAGCGAAACTGCGCCGCTTGCAATGGGGCGCAGTCGCGTGCGCTCAACCTGTGCGTCGAGATCACGGTCAGCAATGTCATTATAAACACACCCCGCGCCGCGCATTGCGATTGCACCGAGCAGCAACCATCCGAACAGCGGCCAATGCCCGCCCACTCCGCCCGAAAGCGCCAGCCCCCATGCGCAAGGCCAGTAAAGCAACCACCAGCCAATCGGCCGATCAAACCGCGCAAGCGAGGCATAGGGGCGTAAGCGAGGCGGCAGTATCGCCATCATCCCGCGATGTTCGCTATCGGCTACTGTCTGAATGTCTGACACAAATCCCCGCTCACCCTGAGCTTGTCGAAGGGTTCCCTTCTACTTTCCCTTTGCAAAAGGCAAGAAAGGGCTTCGACAAGCTCAGCCTGAACGGTTTAGGAGGAGGGCTATGACTGCAACACCCGCCTGGCCACCGCAAAGCGCACCGCGCCTGTTTGTTGATACGCCGCTTGTCCAAGGGATTGATGTGCGCGTTGATGGCGGGCAGGCACATTATCTGATCTCAGTGATGCGCTTGAAGCTTGGCGGCGCAGTCCGCCTATTCGATGATATCAGCGGCGAATGGCTGGCGCAGGCGAGCCACATTGGCAAGCGAGACCTGATCCTGTCGGTCACCCAAAAGCTCCGTGAACGCGAAAGCGTGCCCGATCTTTGGCTTGCCGCCGCGCCGATCCGCAAGGCGCGCTATGATTGGGTTGCCGAAAAAGCCTGCGAACTTGGTATCGCGCGCTTTGTGCCTATCCTGATGCAGCGCTGCGTGGCGGATAAGGTAAAAGAGGATCGGCTCCGCGCGCACATGATCGAGGCTGCTGAACAATGTGGGCGCACTGCGCTGCCGGTGGTTGGTGCGCCGATGAAGCTTGATCGCTTTTTGGCCGATTTCCCTGAAGGGCGCACGCTCTTCTTTGCCGATGAGAGCGGTGGTGTCGCTTTTGCAGACGCAGTGCGCAACCATCTTGGCCCCGCCGCGATCCTCATTGGCCCTGAAGGCGGTTTTGCTGATCATGAGCGTGAAATGATTCGGGCGCATAGTGCTGCTGTGCCCGTCTCGCTCGGCCCGCGTATCTTGCGCGCCGATAGCGCCGCGATTGCAGCGGTTTCTGTATGGATGTCAGTCGCAGGTGATTGGGGTTAGCTATTTAATCCGTGCGCGGAAACGCAGCGTGAAGCTGCTGTTCGCCGCCATCACGCCTTGTGGATTAAGGCGGATGGCCGTGACAAGTGGGTCATACCCCGCAGCAGGGGCGTAGGCGTAGCTCGCCCCGCCATTGTTGGAATAACTGAGATTACCCGTGGCGAAGGTCAGACCCGAAGTGCCAGGGACAAATTCATAATTGGTGGTGAGCGGCCCAGCGTCATCGATATCACCATTCAAAAAACTCAATTGCGTCGGCAGCGGATCAGTCAGCACGACTTGGTTGAGGTCAATCGGACTGGTGTTGGCGTTGGTCAGTGTCAGCGAATAAATCACGTCAGCGTTGGGAATGTTAAAGCGCAGCGGATCAGCAGCGGCAGTGATGAACGGCGCTGAAGTCTTCGCGAAGGTAAGTTGGGGCATCGGGCAAAAACTGATCGCTTGGATACCGATGGCCTGTTGCCCCGTTGCGGTTTCGCCTGTTTGCAAAGGGTAATTTCCATAACGCACTTCGATGCGTGTCACTGGCTGCGCAAAACTTGCGGTGATCGTGCCCGTATTGGAATTATTGCCGCTCGCACCAGTGCCAACGCTTTGCGAACTGGTGATCGTGACGGGCGTTGTTGTGGCACCGAGCGCTTGTGATGAACTTGCGTTGGTGCGCGTGCCGCCGGTGGCATTGCTTTGGCCGAACGGCGTCGTCAGGCTTGGCACATAAGATAAAGCACCGTTAGTGCCTGTGACCATCAACCAATCACGGAACTGGTTGACGGTGAAATCAACGTCATTCACTTGAACCGTAAAATCGCGTATCGGCGTTGGGAAGGTGAATACCGCCGCGACAATGCGGGTGTTGACTGACACATCGGCTGTGCGTCCGGCAAAGATTGCGCCAATCACAAGATTGCGATTAACGGTGCCAGCATCATTGATGAGCGTTGTAATCGCTGGCATCTGCTGTCCGCCGACGACGGTTGACGTGGTACCGTTTGAAATGAAGCTCACGCCAATTGCCTGATTTTGGCCAAGTCCATTAGTGGCGGTGTAGCTATATGTGCTGCCGTAAGCGAGCGTTGCCGCCGTTTCGTTAGCAAATGTATAGTTAAACTGGTTAGTTGCCGGACACACCGCATGAGCAGGGCCAGCCATAAACAGGCCAACCCCGGCTGCGAACAGCGCCTTGCGCGCGTTTCCAGTGATACTCACTATCCCCATAGAATCCCATTATCCCCATAATGGTGAGAATATTGTTAATTTTTGGACATGGTTCAATTAAACAAAGCCGCGCGCGCGTCGTTAATGTCAGTTTTGAACGAAAACCTGTTTCCAGTGCCGCCGTTCGGCATTAAGACCAATCGCATGAGCACACGTACCGATTCCGGCAAAGATGATCCTATTATCGAAAGCCGTGCCGACCTGATTTCTGTTTTTGCTGACGGCGAAAAGCCCAAAGAACGTTGGCGCATCGGCACTGAGCATGAAAAGTTCGTGTACCGGACAAGCGACCACCGCGCGCCTTCCTACGATGAACCCGGCGGAATTCGTGATCTGCTTAGCGGGCTGACGCGGTTTGGCTGGGAACCAATTGTTGAGGGCGATCATGTGATTGCGCTTGGCGGGCCAGACGGCAATGTCAGCCTTGAACCTGCGGGCCAGCTTGAGCTTTCGGGTGCGCCGCTTGAAAATCTGCACCAGACATGTGCTGAAACCGGGCGGCATTTGCGTCAGGTGAAAGAAATTGGCGCAGAGCTTGGGCTTGGTTTCTTGGGTCTTGGAATGTGGCCAGACAAGACCCGCGAAGAATTGCCGATCATGCCCAAGGGGCGCTACGCGATTATGCTGCGCCATATGCCGCGCGTTGGCAGCATGGGGCTTGATATGATGCTGCGCACCTGCACCATCCAGACAAATCTCGACTATTCCTCCGAAGCTGACATGGTCAAAAAATTCCGCGTGAGTTTGGCGCTGCAACCGCTTGGCACTGCGCTCTTCGCCAATTCGCCATTTACCGAAGGCAAGCCCAACGGCTTCCTTTCCTACCGCAGCCATATCTGGACTGACACCGATCCGCAGCGCACGGGGATGCTGCCGTTCGTGTTTGAGGATGGGTTTGGCTATGAACGTTACGCCGATTACATGCTTGATGTGCCGATGTATTTTGCGTTCCGGAATGGTGGCTATGTTGACGCGGCGGGCTTGAGTTTCCGTGATTTCCTTAAAGGTGAACTTTCGGTGCTCCCCGGTGAAAAGCCTTCGCTTGGTGATTGGAATGATCACCTCTCAACGGCTTTCCCCGAAGTGCGGCTCAAAAGCTTCCTCGAAATGCGTGGGAGTGATGGCGGGCCGTGGAACCGGATTTGCGCGCTGCCCGCGCTTTGGGTTGGGCTGCTCTATGATCAGGGCGCGCTTGATGCGGCTTATGATGTGATCAAAGGCTGGAGCATCGCTGATCAACAAGCGCTGCGCGACGGCGTGCCTCGTGACGGGCTGTGCGCCGTGGCACCCGACGGGCGCACGCTTCAGGAGCTTGGTCGTGAAATCCTCGACATCGCCGCTGCCGGTCTCAATGCGCGTAATCACGTTAATTCAATGGGCGATAATGAAAGTGGCTTCCTCAATCCGCTGCGACAGATTATAGACAGCGGCATGTCCCCCGCGCATCAAATGCTTGAGAAATATAAGGGCGAATGGGGCGGGAATTTAAGCAAAATTTATGATGAGATGAGTTTTTGAGTCATCGCACGTTCAGGGCGGTTGGGCTTGATTGTGTCTCTCACTTAGTACGGAGGACACGCATGAAAATTGCTTTGATCATTACTGCTAGCACTCTTTCTGTTCTCGCAACACCAGCTTTTGCCCAGAACATGCCAGTGTCGACCTTTCTTGCGAAAGCGGATGCTCTGAAAGCGAAAGGGCCGCTTGCGCTCTTTTCTTCGGACATTGGCGTTCTCAAGAAGGAGGTGCAGGCCGCCGCACTTAGCTATCGCAGCGACCGCAAGGCATCCGAGGCTGCGGGGCAACGACCAGAAGTGTGCCCGCCAGAAAAAGGTAGCCTTAATTCTGATGAGTTGATGACCGCATTTCGCGCCATCCCCGCCGAAGCGCGTCCGCGCACAACGGTTAAACAAGCGTGGATCGGCTATATAAAGCGCAAATACCCCTGTCCAAAATAGCATCGTTTATTCAGCGGGTGCTGCAATCCCCGGCTCAGATGGCTTACCCCGCCGCCACGTCAGCGCGCGCGTGATGACGCCGTATTTTCCCATCCAATCGGTATAGGCGCGGTACGCCGGGTCAGCGCCCAAATGCCATTCCTCAGTTTTTGCGCGCCAATAATAAATACCGCTGACCACTGCTAGCAGCGCTGTATTGCGGATCGCGTCGATTGGGTTGTTCGTCGTCACCAGAAACGGAAGGCCCGCGATCCACCAGAACAGGTTTTTTGAGAGATAGGCGGGATGCTTGGTAAAAGCATATGGCCCGTGGGTCAGGATGCCGCGATCAGTAAGGTTTGAAAAGCGCAGGCCAAACGCAATCGTCGCCCAAGCATAAATCGCGGTCAGCGCAACAAGGATTGCGCCGGTAACTCCAAGCAGCAGCGGATGGCCTTGCAGCCAGTAAATCCAGTCGGCATCGCCCTGATGATAATCAAGCGGCCCGCCAGCATCCATCAGGATGAACGGCGGGTAGCAGATCAGCGCCGCTGCCCAGCCCGCCGCATAGGGCGTTGCCGAGCGGATGTGTGCGTCAAGTGGCTTCATCGTCAGCAGATAGCCAACGGTGGCAAAGGCGACATCAATCACAAACATCAGCGTGATCAGCCACTGTGCAAGCGCCACAGGATTGGTTTGTATCGCCGCGAAATCGGCATTGATCACATTACGAAAGCCGCCCGGCACGATCGAGATCATGAAGGCGAGGAAAAAGCCTTTGACTGCCCAACTGCGGAAATGCGCATAAATCGCTTGGCTGTCATAGTTATGCCGCCCGGTGAGCATCGCGCCAAGTGCCCAAGCGCCGTCTCGCGGTTCGATCAAGCGGCGATCAAGCCAGATGACATAGGGGATCGAAAGCACGAACAGCGGCACTGCTGACGCCGCGAACATCTCCATCGCAAAAACATAATTGCCCTGCCAATAAAAACGCGCCACCGCATAAATCGCCGCGATCAGCGCCCATGTCGCCCACAGGCCAGTGAGTTTGGTGAGTGAGATGTCGAGAATCTCGCGCGTCGGTTTTGGTGGCGCGTCCCAATCAATGCCCGATGTAGGATTGCGATGAACTCGGTCAACCAACAGCGACCAAAGCACCATTGGCACCCCGCAAAATGCAACGTTCATCAGGGCTGCATAAGGGCCATCCATCCCGAAGTTCAGCGCAATGAGCAACCAGATAACAAGACCAGCAAGGCCAGCCATGCCTACACCAGTGCTGACCGCCGAAGCAGGGCGGGGCGGGATGGGGCTTGGGTGCTGTGCGCTCATGACTCACGCCTTAGCGCAAAATGGTAAGAAAGGCATGAATGCGTGGAGCGGGTGAAGGGATCATGATAAATACCTATGAATAAACGATATTTTTTGCTACAATTGCCCACACAGAACCTACACAGCTACCGAAATCCAGTGGCTTAGGAGGTTAATCTACACAGTTTCTGCACAGTAGGGCAAGGGAAATGAAATTCATCACCGACAAAGAGCAGATAAAGGCTGGCCTCATCATCTTTCGTCGTGGCGATGTTGAACATGATCAGTTTTATTGCCGCGTGAGAATCCAGAATGAGGATCGTTATAAAACGATTTCGTTAAAAACATCTGATCGGCAGCACTACGGCCATGTGAACACCATCAAACACGCTGACCGCGTGTTGATGGGTATTGGCGGATGGGATGCGATGCACACCGAAATGGATGCCGAGATCGACAAGCGCGAAGCGACCGCAAAAGCCGCGCAGTCGATCAAGGCGAAACAGCCGACAGGCCCACGAAATGGCAAAAAAACCTAAGGGCAGTGCCAGCCTCGCAATATGAACGTCGTATTGCGCTGCCCTGCTGAAAAACGTGAATCACGTGATATGGACACTACGATTGAACATCAATACCGGAGTATTTGGCCGTTGCGGATTATTACTGCAATAGTGCCAGAAAGGAACTGTGTATGGCCGCTAGTAAGCAGTTGATGGGGTGCTGGCTCACCGAAGAGGGCGACCGCGTGTCGGTTTATAAATCGGGGCGCAGCTATTGGATTAGCCACGGAGGCAGCGAACATCTTTGCCATCCCAGTATCCGCAGCCTTCAGGATACGAGACGGGAAGCCGTGCTTGTTTTCCACATCAAGCCAACCGATTTTCACATGAGCGATTAGCCCCGCCCCAAAGACTCGCGCGAGCGCGGGTTCGGAAATAAGCGCCCGGCCCGGAAGCGCCGAAACTGTGCTTGTGCCTTCCACCAACCTTGCGACATTGCCAATGCACCGCTGGTGCGTCTCGATTGGGAATTTTGCCAAGCGGGGATGGGATAAAGGATGCGCCGAGCCTCAAGCAGCCCCCGGCCCCGCGTCTTGCTGCCGATGCACCGCTGGTGCCCTTAATCGGCAGATTATCTGCTGACCGCCCCGTGCGTCGAACGCGGGTCAGATGTTTCGTTTGCCTTCGTAATTCGCAAGGCCGTCCCGCGCCCGACTTTAGCCTTTTGGTGAAATTCCGCCGCTTCGCCGCTGGCGAACCAAAAGCGGGTGCGTGGGCGGGCTGTCATTCACTATCAGTCGTCAGGCAATAACAGACGGTCATATTCCTGCGCGCCGTGGGCAACATATAGAATCACTATGCGATCCGATTCCACCCGGTAAAAAATCAGATAGCGCCCGTGGCCACGGCGGCGAATGCCCAATTTTTCGTAACGCGGAACCAGTGGGAAAGCCTTAGGATGTGCCGCCAGCCCGAGTGATTTGGTACGCAATTCCTCGACAAATGAAACCGCCCGTGCTGGATTATCCGCCGCAATATAATCGGCTATCGCTTCAAGGCTGCGTTCAGCAGCCGATGTAAAAACCACCCTCACCGAGGCGTTTGCGTTTCAGCCATTGCAGTATATTTTGCATTGAGGCGATCAAACACGCCTGAGGCATCATGCACCCGTCCTGCTTCACTATCGGCAAGCGATTCAGAAATCGCTCCATCAAGCGTTGTCAGCCAGCGCTCTTCGTCAACACTGCGCGATTGATCGCGGCGGATC
>JAYTMV010000168.1:0-2552 GCA_043728175.1 Sphingomonadales bacterium | reverse complement strand
GCGGTTTGTTTTCTGTGGCACTTTCCCTCAGGTCACCCTGGCCGGGGATTACCCGGCACCGTTCCTCGCTGGAGCCCGGACTTTCCTCCCCTGCCCGGTATCCCAAGCAGCGGCGGTCGCCCGACCCTCTGGCGCAACCGCTCTAGTCGTCGCCCATTGGTCTTGGCAAGAGCAATGCGAGCAATTTGGATCGGCACTCGCCGTCGATGATGCCGTCAATCGTGCCGGGGCGGAACCGCCGCTGAAACGCGCGGATCGCCGCGAGCGGGTCAGTCACGTCATAACCGAAGCGTTCAAGCGCCAAGAGGAAGCCGCCGTCCGTCCAGTGCGGGTCCATCAAATTCTTGGTCGGGCTGGGCAGCGCAAGGCGCAGCTTGGCAAGCCGCTCCCACGGGAACAGCTCTCCGGGATCCTCCTTGCGCGCGGGCGCGATATCCGAATGGCCAACCACATTGCCGCGCGTGATTTTGTAGCGCAGCATGATCGCCTGCATCAGCGGGAGCAGCGCATCAATCTGCGTCACCGGAAACGGGCGGTAGCCAAATTCATGCCCCGGATTGACGATCTCAATCCCGACGCTTGCTGAATTAACGTCATTGATCTTGCGCCAATGCGATCGCCCCGCGTGCCACGCGCGTTTGTCCTCATTCACCATGCGGACGATCTGGCCATCCTCTGCGATCAGATAATGCGCCGAAACCTTTGCCTCCGGGTCGCTGAGGCGGTCAATTGCCGAGGCGGCATCCTGCATTCCCGTATAGTGCAGCACGATCATGCTGACCGGCAGCGTCCGTTCGTCAAAATTGGGCGAGGGCGTCTCGATCATGTCGATCATACCGCGCGTGTTCCTTCTTTTGCCTGCGCTGTCCTGATCGTGACGATGGCGACACCCGCCATCACAATCAAGCCCCCGATGATCATAATCGGCGTAAGCGGCGTTCCGAAGTAATAGGCCGCGACAATCACTGAAATGACCGGCGTTAAGAGCGTGAGCGGTACGACACTGCTCACCGGGTGGCGCTGGAGCAGCAGGCTCATCGCCCCCTGCCCGATGACTGTGGAACCAAGTGCTGAAAACAAGATCCAGCCAAAGGTGGACAGCGGCAGTTGCGGCACGGTCTTGAGGCTTTCGGGTTCAAAGCCATAAGCGATTGGCAATAAGATGATGCTGCCAATCAATCCAACCCACGCATAAATCGTGAGCACTGGCACCCCGATCAAACGCCGCTGAATCAACGAACAAATCGCCCAGACAAGGCTCGCTGCCGCCGTTAAGGCGATGCCCGCGCCTTCGCTCACGGCGGAGGGATCAAACACGATCAGAATCACACCGACGAACGAAAGCCCCATCCCGATCATGCGGATTTTGTGAATGCGTTCTTTCAGGAATATGATCGCGAGGATCAGCGAGAATGGCACACCGAGTTGACCCGCAATCGCGAGCGCGCTGACATTATCACTCACCGCAAGCGAGAAATTGATGAGGATATAAAAAAGCGCGCCAGATAAGACACCGAGCAGCAATAGCTCACGCATTTTGCCGGGGATAATCTTCAGCGCAGGCAGGCAGATGATCAGCACCATAATCTGACGCAGCCATGCCGCCGTCAGCGGCGCGATCAAATCCACCCCCATTTTTACCGCGATCAGATTAAGCCCCCACATCAGGTTCATCACCGCCGCGATCGCGAAATCACGCGCGGTAAAACCTGTGGGCTTATCTGTCACGCTCAAGACGTGCTGATCGTGGCACCAAACAGGAGCACTGGATCGGACACATCCGAAATCTGGATCGAGCCGCCAGTATCCGTCGCCAGCCGGTGCGCCAGCCACGCCGCCGCCGCACGCGGGGCGAGTGTGGCCTCATCCGCGTCACCAAGGAGTGCCTTGCGAAGCTCTGGATCAAGCACGAGGCGCGGCCCTTCGGCACGCACGACGATCTCGGTGGTGTTGCCGCGCGTTTCGGCACCAACGTCAAGACGCCCGCCGCGCACCAGCGCATCGCCCGCAATCAGCGCAAGATTGAGCAGCAGCTTGATCGCTGGCTTAGACAAAGTCGCATCGCCGACCATCCAGCCAAGCTGTACCTTGCCGCCGCCGCTGAACAGCCCCTCAATCGCGACCTTGGCCTCACGCGCGTCAACCTGATCAGCGAAGCCACCCGCTGCGCCGAACGCAAGCCGGAAAAACTTGAGCTTATTCGCCGAGGCCCGTGCGCTATCGGCGAGCAATTCAAGCACCCGCGCGCGCATTTCGGGGTCATGCTCATCGGCAAGAAGCTCAATCCCGTTATTGAGCGCCCCCACCGGACTAAGCAAATCATGGCACAACCGCGAGCATAGCAGGCTTGCAAAATCAACCGAACTCATTGTCATTACGTCAATTCCTAAATGCCCCGGCCCCCTTTGGCGAAACCGACGCAAAAGCGCAAGTTTGTGGGGATGAGTTGGGTGGAATTTGGGAAGACTGGGTCACCCCCCGTCATTGCGAGCGAAGCGCGGCAATCCAGTCTCACCATCGCAACTGGATTGCCGCGCTTCGCTCGCAATGAC
>JAYTMV010000167.1:0-14928 GCA_043728175.1 Sphingomonadales bacterium | reverse complement strand
GCGCCGGGCCAAAGTGTGGGCGTGTAGCTCAGTGGTAGAGCACTGTGTTGACATCGCAGGGGTCGCAAGTTCAATCCTTGCCACGCCCACCATTTTCTCCCTTTTTTATCGTGTTGATGCTTTGTGAGTGTGCTTGGTGCAATCATCGCTGGCGGCACCTCGCGGCGTTTTGGCGGCGACAAAGCAGCGGCGCGCCTTGGCGATATGGCACTCATCGATCACGTCATTGCCGGGGTTATTCTCCAAGTCGACGCACTCGTCATCGTTGGCCGCGAATGGGGCGGGTATCCATCGATCACTGATCATCCCTTTGCCTGTGGCCCGCTGTCCGGGATATGTGCTGCACTGCGTTTTGCACAGGCGCAAGGGCATCAATATGTGCTCACCGCTGGCTGCGATGTCCTGCCGCTCGCGCCCGATTTATTACGCAGCCTGAGAGGCGATGAGCCTGCGGTGATTGCGGGGCAACGGCTGCTCGGCCTTTGGCCGTCAGCGTTGGCAGGGCAGCTTGAGGCACATATTCTGTCGCAATCCGATTATTCTCTGCGTCACTGGGTAGATGTGAGCGGCGCGCGCGAGTTGGCGTCATCTGTCATGCTTTATAATGTGAACACGGTTGAAGACATGGAAGGTTACGTCAATCAGCCGCGCTCAGCGTGAATCGTCGCTCGGGTGCTCTTTGTCTGTCCTACAAATAGTCGCCGCGTAGCAACCGTGTGACCTTCGCTCTCTTATAGGTGATCAAAAGAAATTTCGGCCTTCCCCTTTGCCGCACCGCAGCATAAGACCCTTGGCATGTCCTCAGTCGAAGCAAAATCTCCCGGCCAAAACGAATTCATCCTCCTGATCTCTAGTGTGATGATGCTCGTCGCGTTTGCGATAGATTCGATGTTGCCAGCGCTTCCCGCCATTGGGCAGTCTCTGCGCGTTGCAGATCAAGCGGATCAGCCGCTGGTCATCGGCGCATTTCTGTTCGGATTTAGCATTGCATTGCTGTTCGTTGGTACGATTTCGGATCGCTATGGCAGGCGTTGGCTGATGCTTGCGTCGCTCGTTGGTTTTGTGGTGACAAGCATCGGCGCTGCCGTCGCGCCGAGTTTTGAAACGCTGCTGCTTGCCCGCGTGGCCCAAGGAATGGCCGCCGCCGGCGGGCAGGTGCTTGTCCGCGCGGTGGTGCGTGACAAGTTTGAAGGCCGCGCAATGGCGCAGATCATGAGCCTTGCGGGCATGATCTTCATGGCGGGGCCGATCATCGCGCCGAGCATGGGGCAGGCGGTGCTTGCGGTCGGGCCGTGGCGGTGGATATTCTTTGTGTTGGCCGCACTTGGGTTTTGCGTCTGGACTTGGGCTTTTTTCCGCCTGCCCGAAACGCTGCCGCCCGAAAAACGCACGCCAATTAACGTTGCGGCGGTCATGGCGAATGCGAAGGTCGTGCTGTCGGATCGGCTATCAGTTGGCTATACGCTGGCGATGACGGCGGCGGCCTCCGCGCTCTTTGGCTTTCTGATGTCAGTCCAGCCAATCTTTGATCGCACATTCGGTCGCGCCGATATGCTCCCGACGGGCTTTGCGATTATGGCGACTGGAATGATGGGCGCGTCGCTGCTGAATGCGGCAATTGTGAAGCGGTACGGGATGCGCCTGATTGGCCACGGGGCGTTGATCCTCTTCACGCTGGTTGCGGGTATCCATGCGTTGGTCGCGTGGTCAGGCCATGAAACGCTTGAGAGTTTTATCATTCTCCAAATGGTGATGATGATGGCCTTCCCGATGATGGGCGGCAATTTCAACGCAATGGCGATGGAGCGGATGGGCAGCGTTGCAGGCACAGCTAGCTCAGTACAGGGGTTCACCAACAATTTGGTCAGCGCAATTGCGGGGACGATCATTGGCCGCGCGTTTGATGGGACGACGGTGCCGCTTTATGTCGCCTACTTCATCTGCGGTGCGCTTGCGCTGATCATCGTCTTCGTGACAGAGCGTGGGCAGCTGTTCGTCGCGCGCCACGCGCCCAACCCCGCGGAGTAAAGTATGGCGCATTGGCTGATGAAATCCGAACCCTTCAAATATAGCTGGGATGACCTGACCAAGGATGGCCGCACCCATTGGAACGGGGTGCGTAATCATCAGGCGGCGCTCTATCTCAAGGCGATGGAAATTGGCGATGATGTGTTTTTCTACCACAGCAATGAAGGCCTTGCCGTTGTTGGCATCGCGCGCGTGGTGAAGACGGCTTACCCCGATCCGAGCGATGAAAAAGGGCGTTTCGTGATGGTTGATATTGCGCCCGTCCGCGCGCTTGCCAATCTGGTGACACTTGCCGCGATGAAAGCCGAACCAAGGCTTGCGGGCATGAAAATGTTCCAGCAATTCAGGCTTTCGGTCTGCCCGATTGCCGATAGTGAGTGGGATGTGATTCTTGAGCTTGGCCAAAGCGTATAATGACATCCGCCGTGCAAAAACCCTGCTTTTCCGCGAATTAGCGCGCGAATCGGGCTGCACTGGTTTTTTTGTTACGAATCTGTTATACATACATTCGACGAAGCGGTTGTCTCCTGCCACCGCACGGGGAGCGTTTAATCCGAAAGAGCCTGCGATGACCGACCCGCCAGCGGGATACGGCTCCACAGACTCAATCAATTGCCTCAATCAATTACGTTTTAGAAAGGTAGTATTGCATGGCTTCCACCGCGCTTGACTTCGATGTTGGCGATTATGTTGTCTATCCAAAACACGGCGTTGGCCGTGTCATCGAACTCCAAAGTTCCGAAATCGCGGGCATGGCACTTGAGCTTTATGTGCTGCGTTTCGAAAAAGAAAAAATGACGTTGCGCGTTCCGACCAACAAGGCCGAAAGCGTTGGGATGCGTAAGCTGTCTTCGGATAAGCAGATGCAAGAGGCAATGGTCACGCTCAAGGGCAAGCCAAAGGTCAAGCGCACGATGTGGTCACGCCGCGCGCAGGAATATGAAGCCAAGATCAATTCAGGTGATCTGGTTTCAATTGCTGAGGTTGTCCGCGATCTTTTCCGCGCTGAAGATCAGCCCGAGCAAAGCTATTCCGAGCGTCAGATTTTTGAAGCCGCGTGCAGCCGCCTGGCGCGTGAACTTGCCGCGATGGAGCAGGTTGACGAACCAACAGCAGTGCAAAAGCTGATCGAGATTTTGAAGAAATCGGCTGAAATCTATAATAAGGTTGCTGCCTGATCAAAGGCACAATCCCATTGTGATGATAAAAACGGCGGCCCTAAAAAGGGTCGCCGTTTTTGCTTGCGTCGCCTATTCTCTTGCTGTATTAACACGGCAATACAGTCAGGAGCCAGACATGCGCAGTGCCACACTCATCCTCCCCGCCCTTTTGCTAAGCGCCTGCGGCGTTGCCGAAAGCACACCTTCGGGGCCAAGCGGCTCCCGCTCATTTGACCTCAGCGGCTTTGATCAGGTTGAACTTGCCGGATCAGATGATGTCCGCATCATTGCGGGCCCAGCCTTTTCAGTTCAGGCGACTGGCCCTGAAAAAATATTGGATCGGTTGAAAATCGAAGTGAAGGGATCAACGCTAAGTGTTGGTCGTAAGTCGCGAAGCTGGTCAATGGGCTGGAATAATGACAACGGCGCTATCGTTACCGTCACCATGCCGACAATTAAGGGCGCAAGCCTCGCAGGATCGGGTGATATGGCGGTTGATCGGGTCGAGACCTCAAAATTTGAGGCGAATTTGGCTGGATCAGGCAATTTGAGCATTAAATCAGCGCAGGTTGACGAGCTTGAGGTCAACCTTGCTGGATCAGGCGATGTCACGGTTGCGGGTGCGACAAAGACAATTGATATATCCATCGCAGGATCGGGCGATGTCACCACCAAGGAATTGAATGCCAAAGACGCGCGAATCTCAATCGCAGGTTCAGGCAATGTTGATGCGCGCGCGACAGGCTCTGCTTCGGTCTCGCTGCTCGGTTCGGGTGATGTGAACATCAGCGGCACCGCCAATTGCAAGACATCAAAAATGGGTTCAGGTGAGGTGCGCTGTACGCCATAGTCATTGGCCAAATTTGCCGCTAAGCATCGCCCATGATTTTGACGCGATGCACGATAGCTATCATCCTCCTGACAATCGGCGGCGTCGCTCAAGCGGCGGAGCAGCGCTACTCAATTACAGATTTTGACAAAATTCGTGTCGTCGGCGCGTCACGCGTGATTATCGAAACGGGCCGTGCCACCACCGTCCGCGCGAGCGGTGACCGGGAGGCGCTTGACTTGCTCTCGATTGAGTCGCTTGACCGGACGCTCACGATCCAGCCTATCGGCGGTTTTGTGGCTTCCCCGTCACAAAAAAGCTTCAAACCCGCGACGATTTACATCACGCTGCCGCTGCTGAGCTCGGCTAAGCTCAATGGTTCTGGCGCGATCAGCATCGCCACCTTGCGCGGGATTCAGGCTGATGTTTCGCTAACAGGCAGCGGCCAAATCAGCGTCGCCAAGGTGATGGCCGATAACCTCAACGCAAGGCTTTCAGGCTCAGGCACGCTCACACTCGCGGGCAAGGCTTTGAAGTTTGATGCCAATGTCAAAGGCTCAGGCAGCCTCGCCGCAAGTAGCCTTGACGTTGCTGACCTTAAGCTGACCGCCGCCTCATCGGGCACCACTGCCATGTCGGCAACCCGCGCGGCGAATGTAACATCAACTGGATCAGGCACGGTCGCGATTACGGGTGGGCCATCGTGCACCGTCCAGAATATCGGCGTTGGGACAGTCACCTGCGGGAAAGTGCCCTAAACCGCCGCAAACGCCTTTGCCAGATTGGCCCCGCCGCGCTCAATCCACGGCATCGCATTTGGGATCATCTGAAACAGGCTGAAAAAGCCGTGGATCATCCCCGGCGCGCAGGCGGCATCAACCGCAACCCCCGCCTCAGCAAGCTTTGCCGCATAAGCATCGCCCTCATCACGCAGCGGATCATATTCCGCCGTGATCACCGTCGCTGAAGGCAGACCAGCGAGGTTGGCCTGTTGGATCACCGCCGCCAGTGCGTCACTGCGCGGATCAATCGCCCCGACATAATACCGCCAAAACCATTTCATGCCCTCGGTTGAGAGATAATATTCGCCGCCGCCATTTGCGCCGTATGAGGGCCGGTCAAAATCGGCGTCGGTCACGGGATAGATCAGCAGTTGATGCGCTAGCTTCGGCCCGCCTTGATCCCGCGCCATCAACGCGACTGCGGCAGCGAGATTGCCGCCTGCGCTATCGCCAGCCACCGCCAGCTTACTGCCGTTCACACCAAGGCTCGCCGCATTCGCCGCCGCCCAAACGGTCGCATCATAACAGTCCTGCAACGGCACTGGATAAGGATGCTCCGGCGCGAGCCGGTATGCGACTGAAAGCACCGCTGCCTTGCTGGCATTGGCAATCGCGCGGCAGGTGCCGTCATGCGTGTCAATCGTGCCGATCACCCAACCACCACCGTGAAAATAGACCGTCAATGGTGGATTATCGCCAGCGCCTTCAGGCACATAAAGCCGTGCATCAAGCACCCTGCCTTCAAGCGAAATCTCCAAATCCTGAACGCGTCCAATCGCTACAGGCTCACCAAATGGGATTGGATTATCAAAAATCGCACGCGCATCCTCAGGCGTTGCCGCCGCATAATCAATCTTGGGCATCTGCTCCATCATGGTGAGCAGCATCTGCACGGCTGGATCTAGCGTCACTCTTCATCTCCCTCACAACCAGTTATCGTAAACCTATAACATGCCGTCATTGCGAGCAAAGCGAAGCAATCCAGTCCCACCGTCGGAACTGGATTGCTTCGCTTCGCTCGCAATGACAGTTTTTACTTTTCACTTTTTAAGCCTATCAGTTGTGCTTGACCGATACCGCGATCAGACCACAACGGCAATGATTGACCTTTGCCACCCCTGTGGCACAAGCTTACCCCATGAGCATCCAGAGCATTCTTGACCGCGCAATCGCAAGCGGCACCATCGCAGGCGCAACCGCCTTTGTCGGCAATCGTGCTGGCATTATCAGCAGCAATGCCGCCGGGGTGTCTGATCCCGCAACAGGCACGGCGATGAAGCCCGATACCATTTTCCAGATTGCCTCAATGACCAAGGCGATCACCTCGGTTGCGGCGATGCAGTTGGTTGAGCAGGGGCGGCTCTCGCTTGACGCGCCGATTGAGACGATCCTGCCCGCACTTGCCAAGCCCCAAGTCATCACTGGCTTTGACGATGCGGGCAACGCGACGCTCCGCCCCGCCACGCGGCCAATTACGCTGCGCCATTTGCTGACGCATACCTCGGGGCTTGGCTACGCCTTTATGAGTGCGGACATGCTGCGCGCCTATGGCCCCGCTGGCCCACCAGCGCCGGGGAGCATTGCCAGCATCACATCGCCACTGTTGTTCGATCCTGGCGAGCGGTGGGAATATAGCATCAGCACGGATTGGGTTGGCTTTGCTGTTGAAGCGGCGAGCGGCCAATCGCTGGGACGCTATACGGCCGAACATATCCTTGAGCCCCTCGACATGGTGGACACAGGCTTCACGCTTTCGGACGCGCAAATGGCCCGTCGCGCGGCAATGCTTAGCCGGGCAGGGGACGGTACGCTCACGCCCTTCCCCGTTGAAATTGGCGGCGGGCCGGATGCTGAATTTGAAGGCGGTGGAGGCGGCCTGATGAGCAGCGGCCCCGATTATCTCCGCTTCGTCCGCATGATCCTAAACGGTGGTTCGCTTGCTGGCGCAACAATTCTCAAGCCCGAAACCATTACCGAAATGAGCCGCAACCAAATCGGGCAGTTGCGCGCAGGCAAGATGGACAGCATCATGCCAATGTTCAGCCACCCTTATGACGGCTTTCCCAATATGCACACCGGCTGGGGGCTTGGTTTCCTGATTAACACCGAAACCGGGCCAAATGGCCGCGCGTTGGGCAGCCTTGCCTGGGCCGGGATTGCCAATAGTTTTTACTGGATTGATCCGGCAAGCGACATTGCGGGCATCCTTATGATGCAGTTTTTGCCCTTTGGAGACCCTGACGCACTCGCGCTTTACGCCGCATTTGAACGCGCGGTTTATGAGGCAAACAGCAGCACTGGCGTTTCCAAAAACTTCTTGAGCGCTTGAACATAGCTCGCGGCGTCCCAACCATCGACGACGCGGTGATCGCAACTGATTGAGAGGTTCATCAGCTTTGCCCGCCGGATATCGTCGCCGTCAAACACCGGACGTTCGACGATTTTGTTTGGGCCGATGATTGCCACCTCTGGCCGATTGATCACGGGTGTGGTTGCAATCCCGCCAAGTGGCCCGAGCGAGGTGATTGTGAGCGTTGAGCCCGACAGTTCTTCGGACTTCGCTTTGCCGCTGCGTGCGGCCTCGGCAAGGCGGGTAATTTCGCTCGCCAATTGCCAGACGTTGAGGCTCTGCGCATTGCGGATGACGGGCACCATCAGGCCAGCATCAGTCTGCGTCGCCATGCCGAGGTGGATCGCGCCGTAGCGCGTCACGACGCCCGCCTCATCATCAAAGCGCGCATTGATCATCGGGAATGCGGGAATGCTCTTGCAAATCGCGACGATCATTAGCGGCAGCATGGTGAGCTTGGGCCGGTTCCCGCGATTGGCGTTGAGATCGCCGCGCATATCCTCAAGCGCGGTCACATCAATTTCATCGACATAGGTGAAGTGGGGAATAGCACGCTTTGACGCCGCCATATTTTCGGCAATCCGCCGCCGCATCCCGACAACCTTGATCGCCTCATCGGCGCGCGCTGCCCCTGCTGGAGCAAAGCCCTGGCCCGCATTGTATGTGAGGAAGGCATCAAGATCGGCATGGCGGATGCGCCCGCCCTCACGCGCTTTTACTTCGCCAAGATCAATCCCAAGCTCCTTGGCCCGCGCCCGCACTGCGGGTGAAGCAAGCGCTTGCGCACCGGGAATTGGCACATTGATAGCGGTGGCGTCAGGATGCGGTTCGGGAATGAAATGTGCCACCGGCGTTTCGGGCATATGCTGTTCGGTGATGGTTTCGAGATCGGTTCCGGCGAGCGGATCTTCGCTGCCGCCGTTCGTGTCGAGCGCAGTCGAGACAGTTGTACTTGCTTCAACGTCCCTCGACTGTGCTCGGGATGAACGGTCTTCTTCGACGTCCTCACCCTCAGTTTCAATCACCACCAGCGTTGAACCAATCGGGATCATATCGCCGACTTCGCCTGCAAGCGCGATCACCACGCCAGATACGGGCGATTCCATTTCGACTGTGGCCTTGTCGGTCATCATGTCGGCAATGCCCTGATCCTCGGCGATGGTATCACCGATTTTGACATGCCATGCGACGACCTCAGCCTCGGCAATGCCTTCGCCAATGTCGGGCAAGCGAAATTCAAAGCGCGCCATGTTTAATCCTTCATCACTTTTTCAATCGCCATGCCGATACGGATCGGCCCCGGAAAATACGCCCATTCAAGGCTGTGCGGGTAGGGCGTGTCAAACCCGGTCACGCGCTCAACCGGCGCTTCGAGATGATAGAAACACCGCTCCTGCACCAGCGCCGCCAGTTCTGCACCAAAACCGCTCGTCCGCGTTGCCTCATGGATCACGAGGCAGCGGCCAGTTTTTTTAACTGATGCCTCAATCGCATCAATATCAAGCGGGAGCAGTGTGCGCAGGTCAATCACATCAGCATCAACGCCGAGTTCCTCAACCGCCGCGAGCGCGACATGCACCATCGTGCCGTAGGTCAGCACGGTGAGGTCTTGGCCTTCGCGAACCACCGCTGCCTTGCCGAGCGGAATCGTATAATGCCCCTCGGGTACTTCGCTTGCCGGATGCGTTGCCCAGGGTTTAACCGGGCGATCATAATGGCCATCAAACGGGCCATTATAAATCCGCTTTGGCTCAAAGAAGATGACGGGATCATTATCCTCAATCGCCGCGATCAACAGCCCCTTGGCATCGTATGGCGTTGAGGGGATGACGGTCTTCACGCCGCAAATATGGGTGAAGATGCTCTCGGGCGATTGGCTGTGCGTTTGCCCGCCGAAGATACCCCCGCCAAAGGGCGAGCGGACGGTGATCGGCATCGTCCACTGCGCGGCAGAGCGGTAACGAATGCGCGCGGCCTCACTGACGAGCTGATCAAGGCCGGGGTAGATATAATCGGCAAACTGGATTTCGGGCACGGGCCGCATTCCGTAGGCCGCCATGCCGACCGCGACCGCGATGATCCCGCATTCAGTGATCGGCGTATCAAAGGCGCGGGTCTTCCCGTATTTTTTCTGCAAGCCAGCGGTCGCGCGGAACACGCCGCCGAAATAACCCGCATCCTCGCCAAAAACGATGACATCAGGATCGCGACCCATCGTCACGTCCATCGCGCTATTGATCGCCTCGATCATGTTCATCTTGCTCATGATGACGCCTCAGGCCATTTGCGCATCCGTTCGGCCATCATCTGCGCAGACTGTTCGCGCAGGTGCCACGGCACATCCTCAAACACATCCTCAAACATCGTATCGAACGGCTGGTGCAGCCCGTGCCCGAGGATGCCGTTTTTCTCGGCTTCTTTTTGAGCGGTTTTGACTTGATTGGCGAGTTCTAAGTCCATCGCGGTGTGGCGATCTTCATCCCATTCGCCAAGCGCGATCAGATGCGCCTTCAGCCGCGCAATCGGATCACCCAGCGGCCAGTGCGTGCCCTCATTGGCTGAGCGGTACGCCGATGGATCATCCGAAGTGCTGTGCCCCTCGGCACGGTAGGTGAAATATTCGATCAGCGTCGGCCCTTGGTTCGAACGCGCACGCTCCGCCGCCCACTGCGTTGCTGAATAGACCGCGAGCGCATCATTGCCGTCAACGCGAAGTCCAGCGATGCCATAACCCACAGCGCGCGCGGCAAAGGTTGTTGCCTCGCCGCCGGCAAATCCAGCAAACGAACTGATCGCCCACTGATTATTGACGATATTGATGATCACGGGCGCGCGGTAGACCGTGGCAAATGTCATCGCTGCATGGAAATCGCCCTCCGCCGTTGATCCTTCGCCGCACCATGCGGCGGCAATCCGCGTGTCGCCCTTGATCGCGCTCGCCATCGCCCAGCCAACCGCTTGAGGAAGCTGTGTGGTGAGATTGCCTGACACGGTGAAAAAGCCGAATTCTGGGAAGGCATACATGATCGGCAATTGCCGCCCTTTGAGGCGGTCGCCCTTGTTTGAATAAATCTGGTTCATCATTTCGGTGAGCGGGCAGCCGCGCGAAATGAGGATGCCCTGCTGGCGGTAGGACGGGAAACACATATCATCGCTGGCAAGTGCTGCGGCTGCGCCAATCGACACTGCCTCTTCACCAAGGCATTTCATATAAAAGCTGGTTTTGCCCTGCCGCTGCGCGCGAAACATCCGGTCATCAAACGCGCGGGTCAAAGCCATGTTGCGTAGCATATCGCGCAGCGTAACCGGGGTAAGGCGCGGATCCCACGGGCCAACGGCCTTATTTTCATCATCAAGCACCCGCACCAGACCGTAAGCATGGTCGCGAAATTCGTGCGCGGGCGCGGCGCTATCGGGGCGCGGCGTGACGCCCGCTGCGGGAATCGGAATGTTGCTGAAATCGGCCACATCGCCGGGACGGTAGCTCGGTTCAGGGACATGGAGCGCCAGCGGCGGCAGATTCTTTCGCGTCATGAGGATTGTAATAAAATTACGCGAAGGATTTGGCTAGGTGTTTTTCTTGGGGGAGATATTCCCCCTCTCCCGCAAGGAGGAGAGGGGTTTTTTGCGCCCTAGTTGGTCGGGAAATTCCGCAGTTTAAGCAAAGCCTTCACATCGGGGTCACGCCCGCGAAACGCTCTGTACGCCTCGGCGCGGTCAGTCTCGTTGCCAGTTGACAGCAGCAGCTTGCGGAAGCGATCGGCGGTGGGCTTGTGCCACGGGTCGTTCACTTCTTCAAACGCGGCCCACGTGTCGGCGTCCATCGTTTCTGACCAGAGATAGGAATAATAGCCCGCTGAATAGCCATCGCTTGAGAAGAGATGCCCGAATTGCGGCAAGCGGTGGCGCATGACCATTTCCTTGGGCATTCCAAGCTCAGCGAGTGTTTCCTTCTCAAATACTGAGATATCACTGATCGGTGTCGCGCGGTTGTGAAGCTTCATATCGAGGATCGCGGAGGAGAGATATTCGACAGTGCCAAAGCCTTGGTTGAACGCGCTCGCCTTGATGATCTTGTCTAGCAACGCTTGCGGCATTGCTTCACCCGTTTTGTAATGGCGCGCATATTTATCGAGTACATCGCGCGTCAGCACCCAATGTTCATTGACCTGACTTGGATATTCAACAAAATCGCGCGGTGTGCCCGCAAGCGCTGGATAATAAACATCCTGAAGGAAGAAATGGATCGCGTGACCAAATTCGTGGAAGAGCGTCTGCGCGTCATCAAGGCTGATCAGCGTTGGCTCACCCTTGGCGCCTTCAACGAAATTATTATTATTTGAGGCAAGCACATTGCGCGCGCCGCCAAGCTTTTGCTGCGCGCGATATGTCGTCATCCACGCGCCTGAGCGCTTGTTATCGCGGGCAAAATTGTCGAGATAAAACAGCCCGACGTTGCGGCCATTCCGCTTATCGGTCACTTCAAATACGCGCACCTTGGGATCGAACACGGGCACGGTGCCAGTGACTTCCTTGAAACCAAGATCATAGAGACGGCCCGCCGCGTAAAACGCCGCGTTGACCATATTGCCTGCCTCAAAATAAGGCTTCACCTCATTCTGGTCGAGCGCATAGCGCGCCTGTCGGACTTTTTCGGCGTAATAGCGGTAATCCCATGCTTCGATCTTCGCGCCGCTGCCGTCCTTATCGGCAATCGCCTGCATATCGGCGACCTCTTCCTTCACCCGCGCGACGGCGGGGCTCCAGACGCGCATCATCAGATCCATCGCGCGTTCGGGCGTCTTCGCCATTGTATCGGCCATGCGGTAATGCGCGTGGGTGGGGAAACCGAGGAGGGCGGCGCGTTCGGCACGGAGCTTGAGGATATTGGCGATGACAGCCTTGGTATCATTGGCGTCGCCATTATCGCCGCGCCCGACAAAGCCGCGCCAGACTTTTTCTCGCAAAGGGCGGTTGGTTGAGAAAGTGAGGAAGGGGTCAACCGCAGAGCGGGTGTTCTTGATGATCCATTTGCCGGGTAGCTTGCGGCTTTCGGCGGCTGCCTTGGCCGAGGAGATGAATGAGGCAGGAAGGCCAGCAAGATCAGCCTCATTATCAATCGTTACAAAGCTATTTTCGTCGGCGAGCAATTTGCTGCCGAAATCGGAGAAGGCGACCGCGAGTTTGGAGTTAATGTCGGTAAGCCTGGCCTTATCGCCTGCGCCAAGTTGCGCGCCGGATCGCACCAACTGCTCATAATCGCGCTCGACGATCCGCATTTGCTGCGGCGTTAGTTTGGCGCTTTTGCGGCCATCATAGACCGCTTTGTAACGCGCAAACATCATGGGATCGAAATTGATCTGATCATAAAAGGCGGAGATTTTGGGGTCGAGTTCGCGCTCAATTCCCTGCACTTCGGGCGTCGTCGTGTTGCTCGTCATCACGCCGTAGATTGAGAATAGCCGCTCCATTGACTGGCCAGTGAGTTGCATCGCCTCATTGGTGTTTTGGAAGGTCGGCTTGGCCGGGTTGCGCTTGATGCGATCAACCTCGGCGCGCAGTTCAGCCATTGCGTCGCTGAACGCTGCTGGAATCTGGGCCGCCTTAACGCTGTCAAATGGTGGCACCCCGCCGTATGGGCCAGCCCATGCCTTGAGCAACGGGCTTTTGGTAACTGAGACAGGTGCAGCCTTTTTAACAGGCGTAGCGGCACTTACTGGCATGGCAATAGCAAGCGCTGTGAAGCTTGCAGCGGTGAATAAAGTGCGCACAAAATCATCTCCTCAAAAGTCTAAAATCCTTGGTCGCGTTCATGACGCGGCATAAACACCATCTTGCGCGTTTTTCGACAGACCGACAAGCTGTGACGACCGACGCTGGCAGTCATGCAATACAGTGACTATAGGCGAGCGAACACCAGCGATTTTGAAAGACTGACATGGCCAAATTTACACCGTTCAAATGGGATGATCCCTTCCGCCTTAACGATCAGCTTACTGACGATGAGACGATGATTGCCGAAGCAGCGGAGGCCTATGCGCAGGATAAACTCCTCCCCCGCGTGGTCAGCGCGACGCTTGATGAGCGGTTTGACCGGGAGATTATGAATGAATTTGGCGAACTCGGCCTGCTCGGCGCGACCATCGAAGGCTATGGCTGTGCGGGGGTAAGCCATGTCGCTTACGGCCTGATCGCGCGCGCTGTTGAGCGGGTAGATTCGGGTTATCGTTCGGCGATGTCAGTGCAGTCGAGCCTCGTGATGCACCCGATCCATGCCTATGGCAGCGAAGAACAGCGCCAGAAATATCTGCCCAAGCTTGCGACGGGTGAAATGATCGGCTGCTTTGGTTTGACTGAGCCTGATGCTGGCTCCGATCCGGCGGGCATGAAGACCCGCGCGAAATCAGTGCCGGGTGGGTATAGCGTGTCAGGCGCGAAGATGTGGATCACGAATTCGCCGATCTCTGACATTGCGGTTGTGTGGGCGAAGGATGACGGCGGCATCATTCGCGGTTTCATCCTTGAACGCGGGATGAAGGGGCTTAGCTTCCCAAAGATTGAGGGCAAAATGAGCCTCCGCGCATCGATCACTGGCGAAATCGTGATGGACGAAGTGTTCGTGCCAGAAGAAAACATGCTCCCCAATGTGCAGGGGCTTGGCGGGCCGTTCGGCTGTCTCAATAAGGCGCGTTACGGGATCGCGTGGGGCGTGATGGGTGCGGCGGAGGATTGCTTCCACCGCGCGCGGCAATATCAGCTTGACCGCCACCAGTTCGGAAGGCCGCTCGCCGCGAACCAGATACCCCAGCTCAAGATGGCGAATATGCTCACCGAAATTGGGCTGGGCTTGCAAGCCGCGATTACCGTTGGCCGCGCGATGGATGCGGGCACATGGGCACCCGAAATGATCAGCATCATCAAGCGTAATAATTGCGGCAAGGCGCTCGATATCGCCCGGATGGCGCGCGATATGCACGGCGGCAACGGGATTGCAGCGGAATATCACGTGATCCGCCACGCAATCAATCTTGAAACGGTCAATACGTATGAAGGCACGCACGACGTCCACGCGCTGATCCTTGGCCGCGCGATTACGGGCATTCAGGCGTTTAGCTGAGCCATAGAAAGCATTTTCATGAATGAGATTAAAACCGATTATCTGATCATTGGCAGCGGCGCGGTTGGCCTTGCGTTTGCTGATACGCTGCTTGATGAAAGCGACGCCGATATCGTCATCGTTGACCGCCACGGGAAACCGGGCGGGCATTGGAATGATGCTTATAGCTTCGTAGCATTGCATCAGCCGTCGGCATTTTACGGGGTCAATTCAACGCCGCTTGGCTCCAATCGCAAAGACACGATTGGCGTGAATGAAGGACTGTATGAGCTTGCTTCGGGGCCAGAGGTGAGCGGCTATTTCGATAGCGTAATGCGCCAGCGGTTGCTCCCCAGTGGCCGGGTGCGCTATTTCCCGATGTCAGATTATCTGGGTGATGGTCGCTTTGTCTCGCTGCTTTCGGGCAAGGAAACCAGCGTCACAGTCACCAAGAAAACGGTCAACGCGACATATTACGGAACAACGGTGCCCTCAACCCATATGCCAGCGTATGCGGTAGGGGAAGGCGTCAAGCTGATCACACCAAACGGCCTGCCGCAGCTTTGGATGAATAAGGGTGAACGGCCCAGCCGCTATGTGGTTATCGGCGCTGGCAAAACCGCGATGGATGCCTGCGTGTGGTTGCTTGGCGCAGGAGCCGATCCAGATGCGATTTTCTGGGT
>JAYTMV010000166.1:0-16661 GCA_043728175.1 Sphingomonadales bacterium | reverse complement strand
CGTTTCGATGAAGCCATATTTGTTCACGCGGCTGAAGCTTGCCAGCGAGTTGATCAGACCGATGTTCGGACCTTCGGGCGTTTCAATCGGGCAGATGCGACCGTAATGCGTCGGGTGAACGTCGCGGACTTCAAAGCCTGCGCGTTCGCGGGTGAGACCGCCCGGCCCAAGCGCCGACACGCGGCGCTTGTGCGTCACTTCGGACAGCGGGTTGGTCTGATCCATGAACTGCGAAAGCTGCGAGCTACCGAAGAATTCACGGACGGCTGCCACCGCTGGTTTGGCATTGATCATGTCGTTCGGCATGACGGTTGAGACGTCAACCGAAGACATCCGCTCCTTTACAGCGCGCTCCATGCGAAGCAGGCCGACGCGGTACTGGTTTTCAAGCAACTCACCAACTGAACGGACGCGACGATTACCGAGGTTATCGATATCGTCGATTTCACCCTTGCCGTCTTTGAGATCAACCAGCGTCTTGACGACCGCGAGGATGTCTTCACTGCGGAGCGTTGTGTGATCATCGGGCGCATCAAGCTGCAACCGCATGTTGAGCTTTACCCGGCCAACTGCCGACAAATCGTAACGTTCGCTGTCGAAGAACAGCCCGCCAAACAGAGCTTCGGCCGTTTCGCGCGTTGGCGGTTCGCCAGGGCGCATCACGCGGTAAATCGAATCGAGCGCCTGATCGCGCTCTTCAGCCTTATCGACCTTGAGCGTATTGCGCATCCAAGGGCCAGTGTTGATGTGATCGATATCAAGCGTAACGAGCCGGTCAACACCTGCGGCATCAAGCTTTTCAAGATTTTCGGCAGAAACTTCTTCGCCGGCCTCAATATAGATTTCGCCCGTCGCTTCGTTGATCAAATCAAGTGCGGAATAGCGGCCAAAGATTTCCTCAGTCGGGATGAGGAGCATCGCCAACCCATCTTTGGCTGCTTTGGTTGCAGCGCGCGGCAGGATTTTCTGGCCAGCCGGAAACACAACTTCGCCTGAACCCGCGTCAACGACATCATAGCCCGGCTTTTGCCCGCGCCAATTTTCCGAGACGTAAGGAATCTGCCAGCCGCCCGTGCCACGCACATAAGTGACGGTATTATAGAAATGCGCGAGAATATCCTCGCCAGTCATGCCAAGCGCGAACAGCAGCGATGTTACAGGAAGCTTGCGCTTACGGTCAATGCGAACGTTGACGATATCCTTGGCATCAAATTCAAAATCGAGCCATGAGCCGCGATAAGGGATGACGCGCGCGGCAAACAGATATTTGCCTGACGAGTGGGTTTTGCCGCGATCATGATCGAACAGCACACCGGGCGAACGGTGCATCTGGCTAACGATCACGCGCTCAGTGCCATTGATGATGAAGGTGCCGTTGTGCGTCATGAGCGGCATATCGCCCATGTAGACATCCTGCTCCTTGATATCGAGGACGGAGCGGGTTTCGGTTTCGCTATCGACTTCAAACACGATCAGGCGCAGCGTAACGCGCATCGGCGCAGCATAAGTAATCCCGCGTTGACGGCATTCCTCTGTATCGAACTTGGGATCTTCAAGAACATAATCGACGAAATCAAGCTCAGCCGTGCCCGCAAAATCGCGGATCGGGAAGACGCTGCGTAGCGTCTTTTCAAGGCCCGAAACATAACCAATCGCATGATTTGAACGCAGGAACTGTTCATAAGATTCGCGCTGAACCTGAATCAAGTTCGGCATTTGCGTCACTTCGTGAATGTTTCCGAACACCTTGCGGATACGCTTTGCAGCGCTCGTGCGGGCCTGAGTAATCGCCATTATTATGTCTCGCCTTCTTAATGAATTTGGGCACGCGCAAAACGACGAAAAGCCGCAGACTCTCATATCGAGAATCGCAGCTTCAAGCGTCGTTTCGAAACTTCCAAACCCCTATTCGATCAGCACATACGCAAAACGCGCCATTTCCCGAGGTGGAAGCAGTAAACGCTATTTAGGGGATAGGGGAGTGGGTGTCAATAACTTAGCCCTTCCCTTTCAAGGGAGGGGTTGGGGTGGGTGCGAGCGTCTGCGAGCCAGGGGACTCCTTTGCGCTTGACCGAACAAAAAAGTAACAATAAGACTTTATACGGTCTTAATTTAGACCATAGGAGCCAAAATGCGCTATTCACAACAGATCAGGCCGATCAGCTATGTTAAGGCCAATGCGGCTGAAGTGTTGGCTGATCTTGCCGTGCACCGAGAGCCATTGATCATTACGCAGAACGGCGAAGCGCGTGCGGTGCTTCAAGATATTGGCGCGTTTGAGGAAACCGAGCAGGCCTTGGCACTTTTGAAGCTGCTGGCGATGGGCAACAACGAGATTGCGGCAGGCGACACCGCCCCCGCGCGTGACGTAATCATCCGGCTCAAAGCCAAAGCGGTCACCGCCTGATTGGCCGCGCATGTTTGAAGTCCGCATCAGCAAAGGCGCTGAAAGCGACCTTGAGACACTCCATAATTATATCGCAGCCAACCGCTCAGACGCAGAGGCCGACGAATTGCTCGACGGGATACTCGACAAGATCATTACCCTCGAGACATTCCCCCTACGCGGCCCCATCTGCCCCGAGCTTGACCGCCTCGGCATTCAAGAGTTTCGGCAGATCTATCACGGGCCATATCGCCTGATCTACCGCGTAAATGACAAGATCGTTTACGTGATGATCATCGCCGACGGCCGCAGGAATATGAAGGCGCTATTGGAGAGGCGGCTCTTGGGAAAAGGATAAGTCGCCACGTCTCCCTCAATCATCCCGCGCATTCTTTCTGAAACGGCGGAGCGTTGTCCACGCGATTGCCAACAGCACCGGTGCGAGGATACCGCCCGCGAGTGTCGCATCAAATCCGGGTACTGCCTTTTCAAGCGCTTTGAGCGGATATGACCCAAGGCTAAGCGCATAATAGGCGATTGCGAACACCGAAAAGCCCTCGACTGCGCGTTGCAGGCGGAGTTGGGTTTTGGCGCGGCTGTCCATTGATTCGAGCAGCTTGACATTGGTGGCCTCAGTCGCAACCTCTACGCGGGTGTTGAGCATTTGTTCAGTGCGTGCGATCCGCTCAATTGCGGCTTGCTGCCTTCGCGCAACGGTATCGCAGGTGCGCATGGCGGGGGCGAGGCGGCGCTCCATGAATTCGCCGAGCGTTTGGAGACCCGCGATCCTTTCTTCCTGAAGCGTTTCGATCCGGTCAAGGACGATTTCGTGATAGGCGGTGGCGGCACCAAAGCGGAAGCTCGTCCGCGCGCTTAGCGCTTCGGTTTCGCCTGCAAGCGTCGCCAACCGTGCGAGCAACGCACGATCGGCGTCAGCATCGGCGGTTTGTGAAAGCTGTGACGCAAGGTGGCCTGACTCCTGTTCGATCTGCGTCAGTTGCTCGGTTGCTTCGCCCGCGAGCGGGAAGGCGAGCAGCGCCATCAGGCGGTACGTCTCAATTTCGAGCAGGCTGAGTGCAATGCGGCCCGCAAGCTGATCATCCTTGCGCGACATTACTTGTAAATAGCTTGTCATACGGTCTGGATCGGGCCGCAAATCAGTAAATACCCGCGCAGAATCGTTAAGCACGACCGCGCCGATTGAATCGTGACGTGCGATCAGCGCCGCTGTCTGAGGGCTGTCCTTATCAATCAGCGTAAGGTGCGTCGCAACGAGGACTTCGCCCGGCAGGGTATCAAGCCAATCCTTGGGGGCGGAATCAAATGCGCGTTCGAGCGTTAGATTGTCGCCGTCAGGCACACGAAAAAATGTCCATGTCGAAAATTCGGTATGCCGCTCCCATCGCAGTCGCCACTTGCCCGCGTCAAGCACGCACCAGCGCGAGTCCGGCCCCGGTTCGCTTCGGCTCAGACTACGACATAGCGCCGTCATGTGCGCACGGTCAGACGCCGCACCGTCCTGCCCCGAAAGCGTGGCGATCCGCGACGCCAGCATCGGCGAATTGAGCGGGGTGAAGGGCCGCGCGTGCGCCTCGGCAAGCAACCGGTCACGATCAGGATGATAGCGCCAAGGCCGCGCGCGAAAGTCTGACATTACAACCCCTTTTATCCCGTGAACGCCGACTTGATTATTACATAGGGTGTTTACCCTGATAGACTGTCAATACCACGTCAATGTAGCATTGCGACCACAGGCAAAATATGTATATCTGCGCTCGACGTGTACGTTGGGGTTGCACGAAGGAGAGACAATGAAAAAGTTTAGTAGATTTTCGTCATTGATGATTGTTAGCATTGCATCGCTTTCACTCGCGGCGTGTTCGGGCGGCGAGAAAAAGGCTGAGGAAGCAGCAACCAGCGAAGCCACTGCGCCAGCCGATGCGACCGCACCCGCCGATACAGCCGCCGCACCAGCCGTTGCAACTCCGGTTGCTTATGCGAGCCTGACGGGCGACGCAGCGGCAGGCGAAAAGACATTTGCCCAGTGCAAGGCCTGCCATCAGGCTGTCGAAGGCAAGAACGGCGTTGGCCCGTCACTTGCGGGCATTATTGGTCGCACGGCAGGGCAAGTTGCCGGGTTCAGCTACTCAGCAGCAAACAAGGGCAGCGGCGTCGTCTGGAAAGAAGAGACAATGTTTGAATATCTTGAAGCCCCGCAGAAATTCATGCCCGGCACCAAGATGGCGTTTGCTGGCCTCAAAAAGCCTCAAGATCGCGCGAATGTGATCGCTTATTTGAAGACCAAATCCTGATTATATGCCCCGGCGGCTATAGGGTCGCCGGGGCATATTTATCGGCGCAGCCTCAAACGTAAATCGATCAGGTGAAAGGGCAGTGATGCCGTCACCCATAATGCGGTCACGCGCCAGTCCCCGCCCTTCAGCGCGGTGAGCAATGCGAGCATCAAACATAGCCCCGGTATCAAGCCGAGCAACACCGCGAGCCCAGCCTTGCGACGCAGCCATAGCACCGCAATCATTTCGAGCAGGATGAGGCCGATGGCGATCTCAATCACCAATCCACTTTCAATAAAATGCTCGAACGCATTCATCCAAAAGGTCGGTTGAGCATTACGACTTGATAGTTGAGTGCCGCCGCAATCGCGACCCAAATGAGGTATGGCACCAGTAATAGCGCCGCCGTTTTCGCATAGCGCGCAGTAACGATGATCAGCGTCAGAATCGAAAGCCAGAGCAGCCCCACCTCATACAACGCCCAATCAGGGCGGTGGAGTTTGAAGAAGAGGAAGCTCCAGAGCAAATTGAGAAAACCGTTGAAGGCGAACAGGCCGACGAGCGTTTCGGCGGCGCGCTGGCTTGGGGCACTCCGCCAGCCGCTGACGGCAGCGCCTGCGGTCAGCGCAAAAATGACTGTCCAGATGGCACCAAAGGCCCAATCGGGCGGTGCCCAATCAGGCTGTTTCAAGCTTTTATACCAAGGGCCAATTTCAGTGATCGTCATGCCTGCGCCCGCCACGAGTATCGCTGCGCCCGCCGCGACAATCACCGGAGCAAGCCACGATTTATTGACGGACATCAGGCAGTTGATCCAAGCAAATGACGCATATCTTTCATGAAAATCCGTGCATGGGCCATCGGCCGCGCGCGGACAAGTTGTTTATCCATATAGGCCTGCCACGTCAGGCTTTGCACATCGGGATCGTTGCACATTGTGACAAAGCGTTCGCGCCGTTTGTCGCTCTTGTACCAGAAATATTGCATGACGCCGAGCACCCAGAACACCCGCCCATGCGCTTTAATGAAATTGCTGCGGACGCTGGCAAGCGCCTTTGCCTTGCCCGTGGCGAGATAGGTTTCAACGGCTTCTGCAGCGAACCGCCCGCTTGCCATTGCATAATAAATGCCTTCACCCGAGGCTGGTGCAACAACGCCTGCTGCATCGCCGATAACCACGACATCGCGGCCGTTATCCCATTTGGCGAGAGGTTTGAGCGGTATCGGTGCGCCTTCACCGCGCACCGTTTCACACGCATCAAGCCCCGACGACTTGCGCAGCGCACTCACCGCTTCACGCAGCGCAAAGCCTTTTTGCGCGCTGCCGACGCCGATACTCGCGGTATCGCCGTGCGGGAAGACCCAAGCGTAGAAATCGGGTGAGAGCGCGCCCTGATAAAACACGTCACAGCGCGATTGATCATAATCGGCGACGCCGCATTTTGGCGATTGAATAACCTCATGATAGGCGAATACGCACGGCATTTTACCAGCGCCGGGAATCGCTTGTTTCGCCACGACGGAGCGCGCACCGTCGGCCCCAATAACGACGCGCGCGCGGACAGCCATAGCGCCATCGGCGCCCTTGTAATGCACTGTTGCGATTTGGCTTTCATCGCGGCTGATCCGTTCAAACACGCCAACAGCGCGTTCAGCACCCCATTGCTGCGCGCGGGTGCGGAGCCATTCGTCAAAACTGTCACGGTTGACCATGCCAACAAAGCCTTTGCCAACGGGCATTTCTACACGTCGATCCGAGGGCGAAATCATCCGTGCTGAGGTTGCCCGTCCGACGAGCAAATGATCAGGAATTGCAAAATCGCGGATCAAGCGCGGCGGGATCGCGCCGCCGCATGGTTTTATTCTGCCAGCGCGGTCAAGCAGCAACACTGAACGCCCCGCCGCTGCGAGTTCTGCCGCTGCGGTTGCGCCCGCAGGCCCGCCGCCGATCACGACCACATCATAAAGCGGAATCCGCTCACCCATTATCCTGTCACTCCCACTGCTGTCGCAACTGTTCCACTTGATTGCAGGCGGCGAGCGCCGATCCGCAGCGCCAGTGTCGCGGCAACAACGAACAAGATAGCTTCGCCAGCAAACACCAGCACGAATGCGTCCGCTGTTGAGGGGAGCAGCGCGCGTGCGGCATCGAGCCCCGCCGCGCCAGTGAACCCGCCCATGCCAAAGGCGATGGCTTGGGCCGCTCCCCATAGCCCCATGCGAATGCCCTCTCGTCCGCCGCCGCCAGCGCCTGCCAAATCCATCATTGCCGCAATCGCCGCAACCGCGAACACGCCGTTGGCAAAACCAAGGATGAAAACGGTGGCGCTGAGCGGCCACCCCGGCCCAGCAAGTACCGCTGCGCATATACCGCCAAGTGCGAGTGCAGAACCAATGCAGCCGCCAACGATCCAGCGGCGCATCGCCAGATTGCTCTTCCCGCGAAACGCGCCGCCGCCAACCCCGACAAGGATCATCCCGAGCAACACACCCATATGTTGCACGCCTGAAAGGCTGGTCGATTGTCCTGGCGTGAAGCCGAACACCAGCCCCGCCATCGGCTCAAGGATCATATCCTGTGTGCTGTAAGCAAACATTGATACGAAGATAAAGATTGAGAAATGCCGCGCGGCGGGATCGGCCCAGACGCCCGCGATTGCGTCCCGAAAATTGGTAGTTGGTCGGGCGTGCGCGGGTGGAAGAGCCGGAGCCTCTCCTTCAACGCCGTAGACCGCCGCTACTGTCATCAGGAAGGCGAAGAGGACGACTCCGCCCGCGACATTGGCCAGCCGTTGGGGAGAGAAGGGGTCAAGCAATTGTCCGGTAACGCCTGCTGTTACGACAATGCCGAGGATCATCATCACCCAAGTTGTTGCCGCAGCCGCTGGACGACGCGCAGGCGCAACGCGCGTTGCAAGCAACGCCAAGAGTGAAGTGCCTGATGCTCCGACGCCAGCGCCGATCATCGCGTAGGCTATGACCGCGAGGATGCCGCCAAGCAGTGGCGCGCTTGGCATCATCAGCGTTGCATTGGTCGCAAGCAATCCGCCGAGCGCGAGGACGCCCATGCCGGTGATGATCCACGGTGTCCGCCGATTGCCAATATCCGAACCATGCCCCCAGCGCGGGCGCGAAAGCTGAACCGCGTAATGCCACGCAACGAGCCCCGCCGGGATCAACGCGGGCAGCGCAAATTCAACTACCATGATGCGGTTGAGGATTGAAGTTACGAGCATCACAATCGCACCAAGCGCGCTTTGCACGAGCCCAAGCCGAATGATATTCCCCCAACCGAGCGCCGCACCGTTCATGCCAGTCCCCCAACGCCAATTGCTGAGGCAAGCATCCCAAGGACATAAAGCGTAACGCCGGTGCCGCCGTACCAAGGCGCGCGTGCTTTTGGATCGACAACAAGCCGGATCATCAGCAGACACTGTACGCCCAAAAACAGGGCAACAATCGCGGCGTGCCATGGCAATCCCCAACTGATCAAAAGTGCTGCAACAATCCCCTGCGGCACTGCCATCACCGCACAGGCAAGCTTGGCCGCTGTATCAACGCCGAGTGTTACGGGCAGTGAGGCTATGCCCATCTGCCGATCACCCTCAACCGCCTTAAAATCATTGAGCGTCATGATCCCGTGCGCGCCTGCACTATACAGCAGGATCAGCGCGATAATCTTCGCATCGGGAAACGTGCCTAGCATCACCGCTGCTCCGGTAAACCATGTCAGCCCCTCATAGGAAAGTGCGACCGCACCCGGCCCCCACCAGCCGCTCATTTTGAGGCGGAGCGGCGGCGCGCTGTAAATCCACGCGAGTATCAGCCCAAGGATCGTTGCGGCAAATACCCATGCGCCTATCAGTGCCCCCATAATCAGTGAAAGCAGCGTGCCGATAATTGCGATATACAGCCCCCAGCGTCCGGCAATCCGCCCCGATGGGATCGGTCGATCAGGCTCATTAATCGCATCAACATGGCGGTCATACCAATCATTGACCGCTTGGCTCGTGCCGCACACCAGCGGCCCCGCGAGCAAGACACCCGCGATCAGGAACGGCCAGCGATCCGACAGCGAAACCCCCGATGAGACAACCCCGCACATAAACGCCCACATCGGCGGAAACCACGTAATCGGTTTAAGCAGCGCAAGCACATCGCGCGGGCGTGGCACAGCGGAATTGGTCGCAAGGATCGTCGCGCGAGACATAGGTGTAAGTTAGATTGGACAGTAGGGTGCGTCAACCAAAAGTGACACTATTTGTTCACTTGTTAATCAGGCTTCAGCACCTGATTCCATGCCGCCATTGGCTAGCCCGTGACGGTGGAGCTTGAGATAAAGGCTCTGACGGCTAAGCCCCAGAATTTCGGCGGCCGAGGCGCGGTTATCCGATGTATAAGTAAGTGCGGCTTCAATGCAGAGTCGTTCGATCAGATCAGTCGATTCGCGGACAATTTCTTTAAGCGAGACACGTCCGACAAGCTCGGTAAGCTGTTCAACCGAGCGGGTCACGCCGTCATTAACGGGCGTTTGGCTGCGCACTCGGCCCGTCATCCGAATCGACAGACCAATCCATTCCTTGCCGCCGTCATTGACCATCACTGCCGAAATCTCGACATCTTCCTGAGTCTCATAACGGTCACGCACCACCGTCGCGAAATTGCTCACCGAGCCATGTTCGCGGAGCTGGGTCACGAGCAAATTGAGATCAATACCAGGGCGACCTAAAAACCGGCCAAGCGATTCGCCGCGCACTTGTTCTTTGCGCGCCATTTGCACCATTTCGAGGAACGATGCATTTTCTGTGAGGATGTTAAGGTTGCCGTCAGTTGCGACAAACGCATCGGGCATCCGTTCAAGGACTTCGGCCAACCGCCGATCCCCATTAACCGGAGCGTCGCTCGCACCATCACCCTGAAGCAGTTGCACCAGAAAATAAGAGCCGCGCCCTTGCCGAAACAAGGTAGCCGAGACTCGGCAATCGCGTGCACCGTCATGGAGGCGAAGCGCGAGTGGATCAATCACTTCAGCCGCTGCAACTGAACCGAGGAGCGTAATCACTCGGTCATGGTCATCGGCGTGGAACAGGCTTGCAATCATCCGCCCGACAGGCGCACCCTCGGTAACGCTAATAAGTGCCTCAGCCGCAGGATTGGATTCAGTGATTCGCCGCGTCCGCGCGTCAACGATTAGCACTGCCTCGGACGATTGGTTGAACAGTAAACGGTAACGCGACTCGGCTTGGCGCAGGCGGATGTAATCGCGCTCCATCGCTTGCTGCGTGTGCAACAAGCGTTGTTGGAGGGCCGCAGCAGCGCGCAAATCACGCCCGACGGCGACCATCCAGCCTTCACGGTTGGTGCCCATCGTCAGATATTTGATCGGCACATCTTCGCCGCGCACGGTATGGTTGACCTGACGCCAGCGCGGATTAAGGGTAGTGCCGAGCATAGCGCTAATTTTAGGGCGGCTTTCAACTGTTACGGTTTCGATCCACGCCTGATCTAACCAATTGTCAGCGATGACTTTTGCGAGATCACCGTCACCAAATGCCATATCTCGGACAATGCCGGTTGCATCGACAAGCAAAGTAACGTCGCCCGCAACCGTTGCTAAATTAGCTGAAAGCATACCGCCAAGCGTATCCGATGCGCTTTCCGTATGACGGAAAGGGACGATATCGGCCCGGGGCCTTAGAGGATCATTACTCGCAGTCACACGTCCTCAATACTGTATATGGCTTAATATGGTGTACGGATTCACGAACTCAAGAGCGGGTTGCCACCCGTTCGTCAAGCACACGCAATAAAATTTCTGCGCGCTTTACGGCTTGTTCGGCATCAGCGGCTGTCGCATCAGCGCCAATTTGCATTGCCAATTCAGGGGATTGGGTAAAAATTCGTCCGCCTACGATCACGCCGAGCATCGGATTGCGTGAGCGGCTACGGATACGACCGATCAGTGATGGGGCACTGGCCATTTCATCCTCACGGGTGATCGTTAGACCAACTACATCATAATGCTGTTCGGCAACCATATTGATAAGCTGATGATCAGAAGCACTGGTCAAAAGCGAAGTTTGCCACCCTTCGCGGCGAAAGCACTCCTCAACGATTACCGTACCAAAGCTATGATCGCTGCCAGGAAATACCGAAAACACCGCTTTGCGCGATTGCCCAAATAGAGGGGCTTTGCCGGGTGAGCGTGCTGAAAGTTCATATACTATCTGTTGCAAGCGCCACAGACCCATGGTTACGTCGACGAAATCACACGCATCTTCTTCCCACCACAGTCCTAATTGTCGTGCTGTCGGGGCAAGCAGGTCAACTAAAACCGCTTCAACCGATGCGCCGCGAGCGATAAAGCCATCAACTTGCTCCATCAGGGCGTGAGCTTCCAGTCGCAGCACAACCGCAGCAAAGCCTTCGGCTTGCGATGCGGAGATGCGGTCACGCGAAATATCAGTTGGGCGGATTGATTGATTACGGCACGCTACGAGCAAACGCGGGATAATCTGACTTTCGATGAGGCCAGCAAGTGCGAGCGGTGACTCGCTCACGCTTCTCCGCACATCGGCTGGCGGAGACGTATAGTCCCTAGAATCCCGATCCATGTCTCGGGCAGTGCTTGATCTTGGCGACACTGGCATCCTCGGCTCTCCCAAGCCTTGGCGACGCGGGTGATACCACGTCTAACGAGGTCGGCGTTATTTGCCTTACTCTCGCGAATCAAAATGTTAAGCACCTTGTCCGCACAAATCAATCAACAAAATAATTATATATAAGGAACGTGTAAAAAAAATCTGACGTAAACTTAGGTTGACACTTTCTGACGACCAGCATAGCTTCTGCATGGGAGATTAAACGGTCAGATTATATGGGTCAAAACCAACCACAAAATGCAATGGCGGCAACCATTGCGATGCGCAACAAAAAAGCAGAAATTAAGCGTCGCTGGGATTCGTCGCAACCGCTCTACACGCCCGAACAGCGCCGCCTACGCGACGAGTCGAAATGGACGCTTGTTCAGGGGATTTTGGCCCCCATTCAATTTCTTATTTTGCTGGTCAGCCTGTGGTTCGTGATCAGCTATTTGATCACGGGAGAAGGCGCGACTGCCGCAACAGCCTCAATCATCGCAAAAACCTGCGCGCTTTATGTTATCATGATCACCGGCTCGATTTGGGAAAAGGTCGTGTTTGACGAGTGGCTGTTTGCCGGGCCGTTTTTCTGGGAAGACGCGTTTTCGATGATCGTGCTGGCGCTGCACACCGCCTACCTCATTGCGCTGTTCACAGGCTGGGGTACAACTGCACAGCAAATGAGCATCGCGCTCGCTGGTTATGCAGCTTATGTAATTAACGCAGCGCAGTTTATCCTAAAGCTCCGCGCCGCGCGGCTTCAGGCGGCGGCGTCATGAAGCCCGCTGCGCTTGGCTGTGCCGAAGCACCCGTGCTGCGCGAACGCGGCCAGCGTGAGGTGTTTTGCGGGCTGACCGGGATCATCTGGCTCCACCGCAAAGTGCAGGATGCGTTCTTCCTTGTGGTGGGATCGCGCACTTGCGCGCATTTGCTGCAATCTGCTGCTGGCGTGATGGTGTTTGCCGAACCGCGCTTTGGCACCGCAATCATCGAAGAGCGCGATCTCGCCGGAATGGCTGATGCCAATGAAGAGCTTGACCGTGTGGTTGATCGGCTGCTGACGCGGCGGCCCGATATCAAGCTGTTGTTCCTTGTTGGATCATGCCCGTCTGAAGTGATTAAGCTTGATCTTGCGCGCGCGGCACAGCGGCTCAGCGTAAAACATAATCCCGGCGTGAAGGTGCTTAATTACTCAGGCAGTGGGATTGAAACGACCTTTACCCAGGGCGAAGACGCCTGCCTCGCCTGCCTCGTTCCTGAAATGCAGGCAGCAACCGAGACGGCATTGTCGCTGCTGATCGTTGGTGCGCTTCCCGATATTGTTGAGGATCAATTCCGCCGTATCTTTGCTGAACTCGGTATCGCGCGCGTTGATTGCCTGCCCGCGCGTAAGGCGGCAGATTTGCCAGCGGTCGGCCCAAATACACGCTTCCTGCTTGCCCAACCGTTCCTCGGGGAAACCGCAGCCGCGCTTGAACGGCGTGGCGCGAAACGACTCGACGCGCTGTTTCCGTTTGGTGCTGAGGGCACGACGGATTGGCTTCATGCGGCAGCCAAGGCATTTGGCATTGATGAAATGCACTTCCGCCGAGTGATTGCGCCGGGCCGCGAACGCGCCAAGCGCGCGCTTGAGCGGCATCAGGCGCTGCTTGGCGGCAAAAGCATTTTCTTCATGCCCGATTCGCAGCTTGAAGTGCCGCTCGCACGCTTTGTTGCGGCTGAGCTTGGCATGGTGCCGCTTGAAGTCGGTACACCCTATCTCCACCGCGAACATCTTGCGCGTGAGCTTGCTGCACTGCCCGCGACTGCACGACTGAGCGAGGGGCAGGACGTTGATCTCCAGCTTGACAGGGTGCGCGCTGCGCGTCCTGATTTGACCGTCTGCGGCCTTGGTCTTGCCAATCCGTTGGAGCGCGAAGGGCTGACCACCAAATGGTCAATCGAACTCGTATTCTCGCCCGTTCACGGCTTTGATCAAGCGGGTGACTTGGCCGAACTGTTCGCGCGGCCCCTCGTGCGCCGCGAAAAAATCCGGGAGCTTGCCCGGTGCAGCTAACCGTCTGGACATATGAAGGTCCGCCCCATGTCGGCGCGATGCGGATCGCAACGGCAATGAAGGATGTCCACTATGTCCTCCACGCCCCGCAGGGCGATACTTATGCTGACTTGTTGTTCACGATGATTGAACGGCGCGGTGAGCGCCCCCCGGTTACTTACACGACTTTTCAGGCGCGTGATCTTGGCGGCGATACTGCTGAACTGTTCAAAACAGCCGCGCAAGACGCGTTTGACCGCTTCAAGCCAACCGCGATGCTGGTCGGATCATCCTGCACTGCTGAACTGATCCAGGATGATCCAGCGGGCATGGCCGAGGCGATGCGCCTTCCAATCCCGGTGATCCCGCTTGAGCTGCCATCCTATCAGCGCAAGGAAAATTGGGGCGCTTCGGAAACCTTCTATCAACTTGTGCGGCGTTTGGCGGCGAAGGATGTCGTTCGTACTGATCGTGAAGGCCGTCGTCCGCTTGCCAATATTCTCGGGGGTACGGCGCTTGGTTTCCGTCACCGCGATGATGTGGTTGAAATTACCCGGCTGCTCGGCGCGCTCGGCGTTGATGTAAATGTTGTTGCGCCGATGGGGGCAACGCCTGCTGATCTTGCGCGGCTCGGTGCGGCAGATTTCAACGTTGTGCTTTACCCCGAAATTGCTGATCAAGTCGCACGCTGGCTTGAAAAGAGCTTTGCCCAGCCAATGACTAGGACTGTGCCCATTGGCCACGGCGCGACATGCGATTTCATCCGTGAGGTTGCCGCACTTGCCGGGGTTGACCCAGCGCCTGTGCTGACCAGCGATACTTGCCGGATGCCGTGGTGGTCGCAGTCCATCGATTCGACCTACCTCACGTCAAAGCGCGTGTTCATCTTCGGCGATGCGACTCACGCGATTGCCGCCGCGCGCGTTGCTTCAAAAGAGCTTGGCTTCGAAGTCGTCGGAATTGGTTGTTATAACCGTGAATTCGCGCGCGAAATGCGCGCGGCGGGTGAGCTTTACGGCGTCACGCCGCTCATCACTGAAGATTATCTCGCGGTTGAGGAGGCGATTGAGGCGCTCCAGCCCGAACTCGTGCTTGGCACTCAGATGGAGCGCCATATCGCCAAGCGGTTGCGCATTCCCTGTGCGGTGATTTCGGCGCCTGTCCATGTGCAAGATTTCCCCGCGCGCTATTCACCGCAAATGGGCTTTGAAGGCGCGAACGTGCTGTTCGATACGTGGGTGCATCCGCTGGTGATGGGGCTTGAGGAGCATCTGCTCCACATGTTCCGTGATGATTTTGAATTTAACGATGCGGCAGGGGCATCGCACCTCGGCGGGCACGGCGCGTCGGAAAATGAAACTGAAACCACCGCCGTGCTTGAAGAGTCCGCCATCATCTGGACGGGTGATGCCGAGAAGGAACTCAAAAAAATCCCGTTTTTTGTACGCGGCAAGGCCCGCCGCAATACTGAACGTTTTGCCGCTGAACACGGCCTATCGCCCATCACTTTGGAGACGCTTTATGACGCAAAATCGCACTTTGCGCGCTGAACCGAACGCCCTTGTGAGGGTCGTGATTGTCACGCTCGACAATCACCTTGCGGGTGCGGCTGAGCGCGTGCAGGCGAGATTTGCGAGTGAGTATCCGAACATCACTATTGATTTTCACGCAGCCTCAGACTGGGAAAGCAGCCCGCACAAACTCGCGCAGTGCCGCGAAGATATCGCACAGGGCAACATCATTATCGCCACCATGCTTTTCCTTGAGGATCATATCCGCGCGGTGCTGCCCGCACTTGAGGCGCGACGCGAAGAGTGCGATGCAATCGTCGGGCTGATGTCGGCAGGTGAAGTCGTCAAGCTCACCCGGCTCGGCGCATACCGTATGGATAAGCCCGCCAAGGGGCCGCTCGCGATGCTAAAGCGGCTGCGCGGATCATCCAAGCCCGGCACCGCAAGTTCAGGCGCTGGCCAGATGAAAATGCTCAAGCGCCTGCCCAAAATGCTGCGCTTCATTCCCGGCACTGCTCAAGACGTGCGGGCGTATTTTCTAACGCTGCAATATTGGCTTGCGGGTTCGGATGACAATTTCGCAAATATGATCTTGGCGCTCGTCAGCCGCTATGCCGACGGCACCCGCCGCGCGGTGCGCAGCACGATCAAGGCAGCCGCACCACAAGACTATCCAGAGGTCGGCGTCTATCATCCCCGGATGAAGGGACGCATGACTGAGCAGGCCGATTTGCTCCCGGTATCTCCCTCCATGACCACCGGGACGGTCGGCTTGCTCATGCTGCGTTCTTATGTGCTTGGGCGTGACACGGGCCATTACGACGGTGTGATTGCTGCGATGGAAGCGCGGGGGTTGCGCGTCATCCCCGCCTTTGCGAGTGGGCTCGACTCGCGACCAGCGATTGAGCAGTATTTCATGAAAGACGGTGTCGCGACGATTGATGCGCTCGTTTCGCTCACTGGTTTTTCGCTTGTCGGTGGCCCAGCCTATAATGATGCTGAGGCTGCTGCTGAAACACTTGCAACACTTGATCGGCCTTATATCGCTGCGCACCCACTTGAGTTTCAAACGCTCCAGACGTGGGGCAAATCAGTCAGCGGCTTGCTGCCGATTGAAGCAACAATGATGGTGTCGATCCCCGAGCTTGACGGCGCGACCGTGCCAAGCATTTTTGGCGGGCGTTCGGATGGCACCGATCAGCCTTGCACCGGGTGCAGCCGTGGCTGCACATTCCCCGCAACGGGCCTCACGCGGGCAATGCAACCTTGCAGCGAACGCGCAGAGGCGCTTGCCGCCAAGGTTGATAAGCTGATCCAGCTCCGTGTTGCAGAGCGCGCCGAGCGCAAAATTGCGATGGTATTGTTTAACTTCCCGCCCAACGCAGGCGCGGCGGGAACAGCGGCATTCCTGAGCGTCTTTGAATCGCTCCATGCCACACTCGGCAAGATGAAGGCCGAGGGATATTCGGTTGATGTGCCCGCGACAGTTGATGATCTGCGCGATGCTGTGCTCAAGGGCAATGTTGATCGCTACGGCGGCGATGCCAATGTTCACGCGCGCATCCTGACTGATGATCATGTCCGCCGTGAGCCTCATCTTGATGAGATTGAAGCGCAGTGGGGGCCAGCGCCCGGTCGCCAGCAAAGCGATGGCGGCGCGATCCACGTCCTCGGTGCGCAGTTCGGCAATGTCTTTGTCGGGCTTCAACCAACCTTTGGCTATGAAGGCGATCCGATGCGGCTGATGTTTGAAGGGCGCTTTGCCCCGACCCATGCCTTCTCCGCATTCTACCG
>JAYTMV010000165.1:0-13841 GCA_043728175.1 Sphingomonadales bacterium | reverse complement strand
CACGCGCGGGCTTCCGCTGGTTGTGCTCGTCGATTCAGGATCAGCATCAGCGGCGGAAATCGTTGCTGGCGCGCTTCAGGATCATCACCGCGCGCTGATCATGGGTGAGCGCAGTTTCGGCAAGGGATCAGTGCAGACCTTGCTCCCGCTTGACGATACGACTGCGCTGCGCCTCACCACCGCGCGCTATTACACGCCGTCGGGCCGCTCGGTTCAAGAAGGCGGGATTGAGCCAGATGTGCTCGTGCCGCAACTTTCCGATGTTGATTATAAGACGCGGCCTCGTTTCCGCGAGGCTGATCTTGGCCGCCACCTGATCAACGAGGCGAAGGTCGATAATTCAGTGCTTGAAACTGATGAAAAGCCCGATCCGCGTTTCACCGCAACGCCAGAGCAGTTGAAGGCCAAGGGGATTACTGATTTCCAGTTGAGCTATGCGCTTGATACCATTTCCCGCCTTGCACGGACGCAGACGGTTGCAGCTACGCCGCCACGCAAGGGCAGCAAATAAGCGCGTAAGATGACAGGCTTTGCAAAAGCGCGCGCACTCGCGCTGATTATATCGGGTGCGCTGATCGCGGGTGCGCTCGGATCGCAATATCTTGGAGGGCTTGCGCCGTGTGAAATGTGCCTGTGGCAGCGCTGGCCGCATTACGCTGCGATTGGCCTTGCCGCACTTGCCTTTGTTGTGCCGCAACGCGCGCTGGTCTGGCTGGCGGCGCTTGCTATCCTGATCAGCGGCGGCATCGGCATATTCCATGCAGGCGTTGAATATCATTGGTGGGAGGGATTAACCCAGTGCAGCCAAGTACCCGGCAGTGGCGGCAGTGGAAACATCCTTGCCGATATTATGAAAACGCCGCTGGTGCGCTGTGATCAGGCGCAATGGTCTTTATTCGGTATTTCGCTTGCGGGTTATAATGCTATCGTCTCGATCGGTGGGGCATTGCTAATCATGCGCCTGCTGATGAGGAAGAATTAATGGACAAGGCCGAGACCGCCGCAATGATCCGCGTCAACCAAGCGGGTGAATACGGCGCCGCGCGAATATATGCGGGGCAGCTCGCGGTGATGGGCAACCGCACCCCCGCCGCGCGTTCAATCCGCCATATGGCCGCACAAGAACAACGTCATCTGGAACGCTTTAACGCGATGATGGCAGAGCGCGGGGTGCGGCCAACCTTGCTGCAACCGTTCTGGCATGTGGCTGGCTATGCGCTTGGTGCAGCCTCGGCGATTGTCGGGCCAGAGGCAGCAATGGCCTGCACCGTTGCCATCGAAACTGAAATTGACCGCCATTACGGTGAGCAGCTCGTCGAAATTGGTGAAAGCGACCCTGAACTGTCAGAGGCCATCGCCGATTTTCAAGCCGAAGAGGTTGAGCATAAGGCAACTGCCCTTGCCGAAGGCGCAGAACGCGCGCCGGGCTTTCCGGTTATGAGTGCGCTCGTCCGGTTTGGTTGCCGCGCGGCAATTATGGTCACGAAACGCATTTGATGTGCGCCACTTCATTGCATGTTCATAAAGGTTAGGGGATGGTGCGTTTATGAGAAAAATTCTGTCATTGGCCTTGCTGTTAGGCGCGCTTCCGCTCTCAACCCCTGTAATGGCGCAGGAGCGGGTTTTGACCATCTTCGGCAATGACAAATGCCCCGCGAACACGATTTGCGTGACCGCCCCGGAAGAAGAGCGTTACCGCATTCCCAAGGGTCTACGCCAAGCGACACCCTCACCAGACAGCCAAAGCTGGGCCATCCGCTCACGCGCAACGCTTGCCGAAGGCTACTCCGGCCCCGGTTGCTCAGCCGCTGGCGGCATCATCGACACCTGCTTTGCCAAGCAACTCCGCGCCGCGCGTGAAGAAGCAAAATTAGCCCGCGAGGCCAAGAAGGCCGAAGAAGACCGTTAACCGATTTAATCGTCATTGCGAGCGAAGCGCGGCAATCCAGTCCCACCATCGCTACTGGATTGCCGCGCTTCGCTCGCAATGACGGGTTTACTTACTCTTTTCGCTCACGATCCAATCGTCAATCTGCCGTTCAAGCACTTCAAGTGGCACAGCCCCTTGCAGCAGCACTGCATCGTGGAAACGCCGCACATCGAATTTAGTGCCTAATTGAGCCTCTGCCTTGGCGCGCAATTCGCGGATTTTGATCTCGCCGATTTTGTAACCAAGCGCCTGCCCCGGCCAACTGATATAGCGGTTGACCTCAGCCTCAATATTCGCCGCTGAAAGCGCGCTGTTGTCAGTCATGAAGGCAATCGCCTGTGCCTTGCTCCAGCCTTTGGAGTGCATCCCCGTATCAACGACAAGCCGACACGCACGCCACATTTCATACGACAGCCGACCCATCATTTTTTCCGGCGTGTCGTATATCCCCATCTCCTCACCGACATATTCCGAATACAGCCCCCACCCCTCAACAAAGGCAGTGAAGCCCGCCGCATGTTTGCGGAAATCAGGCAGCGGCAATTCCTGCTGGAGCGCAATCTGATGATGATGGCCCGGCACTGCCTCATGCACAGTCAGCGCGGGCAATTCCCAAAGCGGACGCTGTGGCAGCTTTGATGTGTTGACATAATAGAAGCCCGATATCCCGCTTTCGGGCGATCCGGGGTTGTAATAAGCCGTCGTCGTCGTCTCCGCCGTTTCCTTAGGAATTTGCTTGAGACCGTAAGGGAGACGCGGCAGCGTTCGATAATATTGCGGCATTTTGCCATCAATAATTTTCGCCATGTGCGAAGCCGCCGCCATTAGCTCATCAGGCGTTTTGGCATAATATTTGGGATCAGTGCGCAGCTTTGCAATCATCGCCGCGCGCGATGGGTAGCCGGCACCAGTCGCGACCTTATCCATCCGGGCGCGAATGCGGGCAACTTCATCAAGGCCAATCTTATGAATTTGATCGGGCGAAAGATCAGTCGTGGTATGCGAACGCGCGCAGAAGGCGTAGTAAGCCACACCTTCGGGTAACGCCGACATCCCAATCGTCTTGGCGCACTTTGGCTGATACTCCTTGGTGTAGAAATCATAGAATTTCTGATATTCAGGCGTCAGGACATCGCGGATGAGACCAGCCGCGCGCATCTGCATCGCTTTCCAGTCGGCCTCGCTCAGATCGGCAGGCCGTGCGTTTTTGAACGGCGCATAGAAACGCGTGGCCTCAGGCGCTCCGGCAACCGCACCAAGGATCGTCTTTTCAAATCCGCCAAGCGCAGCGCACGGCTGGACAAAACCCTTCGCCACCGCCTCACGCGAAATTGCAATGCCGTCACCGTTGAGCTTTGGATAGAGCGCCAGCCGCTTCAAATAGCTCTCATAATCAGCACGAGTGCGGAACGGCAGATTGTTCGCCATCCCGACAAACCCTTGGTGCCAGCCATCATAGGTGGAAAAGAGCATCAGCCGCTGGCCGAAGCCGTTGGCCTCTATGTCTTCGGATAGCATCCGCGTAAGCACGCCTTTATTCGTGCGCTCGGGCGGAGCGAGGCCATCATCGGGAATCGCGTTTAACCGCGTAAGAAAGCCGCTGGCTGTAACCACATCACGGTCTCTGGCGGCGAGGCTGATATCGCCAATCCGGTCATCATGATCACGCACGCCAAGCGCCGTCGCCGACACCGGATTGACCGAAAGCCACCATTTCCAATGATCGGTGATAACGGTTTTGAGATTGTCAGCCGGGGTGGCCTGCCCCGCTGTGGCCATTAACAATGCCAACGTCGCCAGCACTCGTTTCATAATTTCTCTCCCCACGCGAATCACGCGTTAGGGAAACTATAGACTCAACCAAAGCCAAGCCGAAGTGCGGCGGCCTTTATCTCTTCCTCACGTGCTGGAAAGGATGCACTGACCGCCGCCATGTAAGCACTGACAATCGCATCGCCTGCCTTTTCGGGCGAACCTGTGTCAAACGGTGGCGCGGGATCATACTCCAATCCAAGCTGAAGTGTCTTCGCCACACCCTCCCCGCTCACCGCCGCGATTAGGGCAAGTGCGAAGTCGATTCCCGCCGTAACGCCGCCGCCTGTCACACGGTTGCGATCAAACACCGTCCGCGCCTTGACTGGCTCCGCCCCGAACAGTGCGAGATGATGATGCCAAGCCCAATGCGAGGTCGCCTTATAGCCCTTGAGCAATCCCGCTGCGCCGAGGATCAGCGACCCCGTGCAAACGCTCGTCACCCACGTCGCCTCGGCCCCGACGCCGCGAATCCACGCCATCGCCGCATCATCATTCATCACGTCGGACACACCGACGCCTCCGGGGATGCAGAGGATGTCAGCCTTGGGCAGCGTGGCAAAGGTCTTGGTTGGCACAATCGCAAAGCCAGCATCGGTCATCACTGGATCAAAGCTTTTCCAAACCAGATCCATCTTGGCACCCGGCATTCGCGAAAGGAACTGCGCGGGGCCTGTCATGTCTAATTGCGTGAGACCGGGAAAGAGGAGGAAGGCGATTTGCATGGGGATTACCTCTAAAAATTAGTGAAAGCACAATCGCTCGATGACGCAGCTATTCCGCCGCGAGTAGCGCCTCCGCCCCGCCAAGATCGACCGACACCAGCCGCGAAATCCCCTGTTCGATCATCGTTACCCCGAACAGGCGGTGCATTCGGCTCATGGTGACGGCATTGTGCGTGACGATCAGGTAGCGGGTAGCCGTTTCGCGGGTCATCGCGTCGAGCAGATCGCAGAAGCGTTCGATATTGGCATCGTCAAGCGGCGCATCAACTTCATCAAGCACGCAGATTGGCGCGGGGTTGGTGAGGAACAGCCCGAAGATCAGCGCAACCGCAGTGAGTGCCTGTTCACCGCCCGAAAGTAACGTGAGCGCGGTTAACCGCTTGCCGGGTGGCTGTGCAAAAATCTCCAATCCCGCCTCAAGCGGATCATCGCTATCAATCAGCGCGAGATGCGCGGCACCACCGTCAAACAGCGTCGAAAAGAGCCGTTCAAAATGGCCGTTGACTGCCTCAAATGCCGCGAGCAAGCGCGTGCGGCCTTCACGGTTCAGGCTGCCAATTGAGCCACGCAGGCGCGTGATCGCCTCGGCAAGCTCGTCACGCTCAGCGGCAGATTTTTCGCGCTCGCTTTCGATCTCGCCAAGCTCCTCCTCGGCGAGGAGGTTTACCGGGCCAATCCGTTCGCGATCAAGCGTCAGCCGTTCGAGGCGCGGCGACTCCGCGTCAGCTTGACCAACCTCATTCGCATCAAAGCCAACGCGTTCGGGGAGGAGAGGCGGTGGACACTCAAAACGCTCGCCTGAAATGCGGCCCATTTCGATCCGGCGCAGCTCCTGATTTTCGGCGCGTGCCACCGCCCCTGCACGTTCCTCACGCGCGGCGGCAAGGCCCTCGACGATGGTATCAAGCACCGCCTGATGGCCGCGCAGTTCTTCCTCAGCGGCGCGTTCCGCAACAGCGGCCTCGCTCGCGGATATGGTGAGCGCGGCATTTTCGGCCTCTGCGCCCATTATCGTTGCGGCAAGCTTTGCAGGCGCATCAACCAGCGTCAGCGCCTCGGCTTCGGCAGCGGCGGCGCGCTTATCCATTTCTGCAATGCGCGCGGCGGCCTCACCCGCGCGGCTTTTCCAGCCTCTGCTTTCGGCTTGCGCAGCGCCCAGCCGTTCACGATCCGCCGCAATTGTGCGATCAAGTGCGCCAGCCTCAGCCTTGATTTGCGCAGCGGACGCGCGTGCGGCCTCACTCGCAGCCTGAAGGCGGGCGACCATTTGCCCTGTAGCAATCCCATCGGGAAGTGCAGCGCGCGCTGACTTCGCTGCGCCAACATCGCCCTCAGCCTCGGTCAGTTCAGCAGACACGCGCATCATCCGCTCGGCAAATTCGGCGCGGCGAGAGGCGAGCCGTTCAAGCGCTGTCGCCGCCTGATCCTCATCGCGCTGTGCAGTGCGGATTGCGGCTTCGCTTGTCTCAAGCTGGCGACGCGCAGCATCAGCGGCGGCACGCGCTTCACCAATGGCACGTTCGGCAGCGCTCAATATGTCCTGCGCCGCGCCAACTTCGGCTTTTGCGGCGGGCAGCGCAGTTTCAATAACCGCAAGCCGATTAACACGTTCAAGCCGTTCGGCAGCGGCAGCGCCGTCTCCACTTGCCACAAACCCATCCCATCGGCGCATCTGGCCCTCACGCGTCACCAGCCGCTGACCGACTGCAAGGGGCTGTCCCTCATCGCGGTCAACCACGCCTATTTGTGCAAGGCGACGCGCAAGTTCAATCGGCGCGGTGACATAGTCATTGAGCGCAACCGCGCCGGACGGGAGCATAGGGTCGCTCGCCATGCTGACGGTTCCAGCCCAACCACGCGTCAGCCGGGCACCAATTTCAGCCTCAAGATCATCACCAAGTGCTGCGGCAAGGGCGCGTTCATAACCCGGCACCACGCGCAATTGATCAAGCGCCCTAGCCTTGCCGCCTACCGCTTCAAGTGCCTTGAGCAGCGCGCGGGCTTCGCCTTCGAGCGCGGAAAGTGCGGCCTGTGCTGATGCGCCCGTACTTTGCGCTTCGTCGCGTGTAACCGCAGCAGCGCTACGCGCGCTTTCTGAGGCGTCTATCAGCGTGCGTGCCTCTACCGTCTCCACTTCGGCGACGGTACGTTTCGTAATAGCAGTATCGCGCGCAGTAATCAGAGGCGTATCACTACCAAGCCCTGCAATCTCCTGATCAAGCCGGGCCTTGTCGCGCGCGGCACGGTCGACGCGTAATGCAGTAGCGGCGAGCGCTGCGTCAGCAACTCGCGCCTCGGCCTGCTCGCGCGCCTGGGCCGCAAGCGCTTGGGCAAGCGCAACCTCCGCATCGCGGACAGCAGCCTCGGCCTGTGCAATCCGCCCAACGAAAGCAGGCCGCTGTGCTTCGGCCTCGGCAATGCGTAAATCAAGTAGTTTGGCTTCTGAGGCAAGCCGAGCCAGCGCAGCAGCCGCATCACTCGCAAGTTCGCCTTCGCGTGCGCGGTCACCCTCAAGCCGTTCGCGCTGGCTGGCAAGTTCAGCAATCCGCCGATCAAGGGCTGCGCGCTCACTCCCAAGCGTTGCGAGCCGATGCCCCGCCGCACCAGCGGCCGTGCGCGCGGCCTCGGCAGCACTGCGCAAAGCCGCAAGTTTCGTCACCGCCTGTGACTGCCAAGCCGCCGCCGCGCGCTGGGCTTCGGCGGCCTCGCTCACCTTGGTTTCGGCGATAGCAGCTTCGGCCTTGGCCTTGTCTGCCGCCGCCGCCGCATCGCGCCACCGCGCAAAGATCAAACGCCCTTCGGCAATCTTAATCTCGTTCGTCAGCTTGCGGTAGCGCTCAGCCGCCTTGGCCTGCCGCCGCAGATTGCCCGCGCGCTGCTCCATGTCGCTGAGCACCTCATCGAGCCGCCCGAGATTGGTTTCTGTCGCGCGCAGTTTTTGCTCGGCATCCTTGCGGCGAACATGAAGCCCCGAAATCCCCGCCGCTTCCTCAAGCATCGCGCGGCGCTCGGCAGGCTTCGCCGAAATAACCGCGCTAATCCGCCCCTGGCTGACGAGTGCAGGCGAATGCGCGCCAGTGGCAGCATCGGCAAAGAGCAGCGCGACATCCTTCGCACGCACATCGCGGCCATTGATCCGGTAAGCCGAACCCGCGCCGCGTTCAATCCGGCGCACGACTTCGGTTTCGCCGCCATCATTGGCCGCGTCGCCGTCAAGCAGGATCGACACCTCTGCAAAGTCACGCGAGGGGCGTTGGGTGGTGCCCGCGAAGATCACATCATCCATCGCGCCGCCGCGTAGGGACTTGGCGCTGCCCTCACCCATTACCCAGCGGATCGCCTCAAGCAGGTTGGATTTGCCACAGCCATTTGGCCCGACAATCCCGGTTAGCCCGCGCTCGACCCGAAGCTCCGCTGGTTCAACGAAACTTTTGAAGCCGGAGAGTTTGAGGCGTTTGATCTGCAATGAGGTTAGGCTCCTGCGGCCTTGAGTGCTGGTTCAAGCTTTTCCCAGTCACCAATGCCGTCGGCAACCTGGCCGTTGATGATGAAGGTTGGCGTGCCGCTCACCTTAAACTCTTCAACGCCGACTTTCTGCATTTCGGTCAGCTTATCAAACGCGGCCTTGTCAGACAGGCAGGCTTTGGCTTTCTCAAGCCCGATCCCGCGTTCACGCACGAATTTGACGAGGCCGAGCTTGTCAGCAAGCACTTGCGCGAGCAGGTCTGGCGGGAAGCTTGCCCACTGCGACTGTTCAGAAGCGGTGATGTCCTGCGTCGCGCCAAGCCATTCGGCTTGTGTTGCAAATAGCTGATCCGAAATCGTGAAAAACGGCCCCGGCCCAGCGCAGCGCGCAAGGATCGCGGCTGGCACATCAATCGCGCTTAGCAGGAAGTTGCGAAATTCGTACGAAACGGTGCCCTTCGCAATCATCGCGCGTAATTCCTCATGCGATTCCTTGGCAAAGGTGGCGCAGTGTGAGCAGGTAAGCGCGCCGTATTCGATCAGCTTCACCTTCGCCGCTGGATTGCCCATCAGCATCCCGCCGTCGGGTGTCATCACCGTGGTTTCAAGCCATTTGCCCGTCGCCGCAGCCATGGTGCTTTCCTTTTCGGGCAGCGCCACCTGCTTGTCGCAGCCTGCGAGTAATACCATAGCGCCAGCGGCTGCCAACATCATTGCCTTACGTGTCATCATTTCAGTCCTCATTTTTTAGCGGCAAGCGCCGTTTTCAATTCTGGTTCGATCATCGCCCATTTTCCCGGCGCTGCAACAATTGCGTCATTGATCAGGAAGCTTGGCGTGCCCTGAATCTTGCGTGAGCCCCACGCTTCATTGGTCATCCCTGCGATCTTATCCTGCGCCGCCTTGTTGGTGAGGCAGGCATCCATATCGGCTGGCGATATCCCCCGCGCCTTCATGACCGCATCAAAGCCAAGCCCGCGCGCGATTAGCTTCAAACCTTCGTTGATCGGCAGTTTCTCAAGCTTTTCGCCATTGGCTTCGCTAAACGCCTGCGCCTTGCCAAGCCAAACGCTCTGCGTTGCCATCAACTGATCCGAAATCGCAAAAAATTGGCGCGGCCCGCCGCAGCGCGCGAGCAGGGCTGCGGTGAAATCGAGCCGATCACGCACCGCATTGCGAAACTCAACGCTTACCAAGCCTTTGGCGACATAATCGCGCTTGAGCGGCACCGCTGCTTCCGCTGTAAATTCGGCACAGTGCGAGCAGGTGTAGGAGAGATACTCGACTAGCTTTGCCTTTGCCGCTGGATTGCCCATCACGAAGGCACCGTTGGGCGCAAGGTTTACCGTCGATGCCCATTTGGGCGCAGGCGGAGCTGCACCGATTGAAAGCGCTGCAATGGCGATAAAGAAAAGAGGCTTCATGAAATTTTCCCGATTGGAATAAACGCGGCCGCCTGCGTCGCGACGCCGCGCGCGAGCGATTCAAGAACAGCTTTTAACTCAGGGTCAGCAATCGTGCGCAGACTATCGCCCAGTTCAAGCGGCAACGGCACAAGCGTTGGTGGCTTTGGCCGAACAGGCGTCCGCGCCACCTCTCCCTGACGCAGCACAACACGGATGATCGCGCTATAACCGAAGAAGCGATTGACCCGCTCGATAATCGTCGGCCCCACATGCTGCATCATCGGCGCGTGCGCGCTTGAAACCATCAGCGTCAGCGTACCGTCAGCACGTTTGCCGTGCGGGAAACGAATTGATTCGGGCGTTGAAACCTCAGCATATTTTTCGCCGACAATCTCACGCCAGCGGCTGACAACTGAGGATTGGACAAAGCCAAAACGGCGGAAAGCCGCGCCGCCGACGTTCGGGATCATTTCGCCCATGCGCCGCGCCCGGCCGCCACGTGGCCGTTCTTCTAAGCTATTACCGGACTTTTGCTTCATCATAGCGCCGCTCCATGCCATAGGAGGCCATGCTCGTCGATATGTCTGCGCACATTGCCCACAAGATTTTGGCACATTTTTCGGCGAATGCCCGTGATTTGCCGTGGCGCAACCCGCCGGGGCGGGCATTACCGCTGGATGACCCCAATTGGCCTTACCGTGTCTGGCTGTCCGAGGTCATGCTCCAGCAAACCTCAGTGGCGGCGGTAACGCCCTATTTTGAAGCGTTTACCGCGCGCTGGCCAAGCGTAACTGCGCTCGCCGAAGCCAGCGACGCAGACGTGATGAGCGCATGGGCGGGGCTTGGCTATTATGCTCGTGCGCGAAACTTGCTCGCCTGCGCGCGGGCGGTTTCGGCCAAGGGCGGACGCTTTCCCGAGGATGAGGGCGAACTGCGCGCACTACCGGGGATTGGCACTTATACTGCCGCTGCGATTGCTGCCTTCGCTTATGGCAAGCGTGCGGTTGTCGTTGATGGCAATATTGAGCGGGTGATTGCGCGGCTGTTTGCAATTACGACGCCAATGCCTGCCGCGCGCGCGGAGATTTACCAAGCGATGGACGCGCTTACGCCAGACAGTGCTGCGGGCGATTTCGCGCAAGGATTGATGGATTTGGCGCGCAGCCTCTGCACACCGCGCAATCCGCGCTGCATGTTGTGCCCAGTAATGGCGCACTGCCAAGGCAAAGACGCGCCAGAAACCTATCCAGTCAAAGCCGCCAAAACCAAACGCCCTGAACGTGTTGGCACAACATGGTGGATCGAGTGCGACGGTGAAGTGCTGCTGATCAGCCGCCCGGCCAAAGGCCTGCTTGGCGGAATGCGCGCGCTGCCATCGGGGGAATGGGGTGAAACAAACGTTGCGACGCCGCCCATTGCAGCCGACTGGCACCCCATCGGCACCGTCACGCATATCTTCACCCATTTCCGCCTCACGCTTAATATTCAGGGCGTTCGTCTAAAAAGGGGTTGCAAGCCGCAACTGGACGGGGAATGGTGGAAGATGGAGCGGCTGGATGAAGCCGGATTGCCAAGCCTGTTCGCAAAAGCGGCAGCGCGGGCGGTGAATTGGGAGAAAGTCGCATGAGCCTTGAACTAAACCGTCGACATTTTCTGGGCGGAAGCTTGCTTGCCAGCGGCCTGCTGGCAACACCGGCATGGGCCAAGGAAGCCACACGCGGCATCTCGTCAAGTTGGACGCAGATTCAGGCGATGCTTGATGCCACCATCGCCAAAAAATACGTCCCCGGCGTCGGCGCTGCGATTGCGCGCGGCACCGATCAAGCTGACTTCATGACCTCAGGCAGTCTTGCCTTTGGCGATACGACAGCGATTACGCCTGATACACTCTGGCGGATTTATTCAATGACGAAGCCAATTACCGGCATCGCCGTCATGATGCTGATCGAAGACGGAAAGCTCAAGATGGATCAGAATGTGGCGGATATATTGCCCGCATTCGCCAATCCGAAAGTGCTTACTGATCCCGCCAACAGCCTTGACGCACGCCCATCGCGCGCACCAATCACGATCCGTAGCTTGCTCACGCATACGGCTGGTCTGGGTTATTCGATTGTCACCAAAGGGCCGCTGCTTGACGCCTATATCAAGGCAGGAATTTCTCCGGGCAGCGTCAGCCGCCGCGAACTCCCCGGTATATCGCGCGCGCCCGCCGCGCCTAGTCTTGAGGAATTTGCCAATCGGCTTGGCACACTCCCACTGATCGCTGATCCCGGCGTTAAGTGGAGCTATTCGGTCAGCCTTGATTTGCTTGGCCGTGTGATTGAAGTCGTGAGTGGGGTGCCGTTTGACACCTTCCTCAAGACGCGCATCTTTGATCCGCTCGGTATGACGAGCACCTATTTTCAAGTACCGGCAAGCGAAGTTAAACGCCTGACCACCAATCATTTTGGCCTGCCAACCGGGGCATTCCCGATTGATCCCGGCCCCGATAGCGTGTTTCTTGATAAGCCAGCCTTCCCATTTGGCGGCGCTGGCCTTGTCTCAACAATGCGCGATTATGACCGTTTCCTCGCGATGCTAATGGGTGAAGGCGCACTTGGCCAAACCCGGATCATAGGCAAGCTGGCGGCAAACACTGCGATGTCAAACCTCGTAAGCCCCGATACGATCATGGAAAGCTTTGTCACCGGCCAGGGCTTTGGTGCGGGCGGGCGCGTAACGATTAAATCTGGCCCGAATGGTGAAGGCATCGGCACCTATGGCTGGGGCGGCGCTGCCTCCACCATCGGCTGGGTTGATCGCACGCGCAAAATCCGCGCGTCGGGTTGGGCGCAGATCATGACTCAGGGCGGACAGCCTTTCACGACTGAATTTGGCAAGACCGTTTACGAAAGCCTGTGAACCGTCACAACCCCGGCTTTACCGGATCACCGCTTGACCGCGTTGATCCGGTGCGCAGCGATCCTGCCGCTTACGCCGCCCACGCCTCAAACTGGCGTGCGCGGGTGTTGGCGTTTGAAGGCAGTGATCCGCTGACTGATGAGATTGGCAATCTGGCGTGGGTCTCAATGGCCGATGTTGCAGAGGATGCCGAGCTGATCCTGCTTGGGCTGCTTGAGGAAAAGCCGCATTTTGTCGCGATCCCGGCAGCGCCCTTTGCGGACGGGTTTCGCACCCCTTCGCTCTGGCGTGTGCTCAACAGCCTCCCCGCCGATCAAGCCGCGATTTACGGCACCGCGCGCAGTGTGATTGACTGGCACCACCGCCACGGCTTTTGTGGGCGGTGTGGCGGTGCAACAGCGGTTTTCCGCGCGGGCTGGGGGCGCAAATGCGGGGCTTGCGAAACTGAGCATTTCCCCCGCGTTGATCCAGTCGTCATTATGCTTGCGGAATATCAGGGTAAGATCCTTGTCGGGCGGCAACCGCGCTTTCCCCCGCGCAATTATTCCGCACTCGCCGGCTTTCTTGAACCCGGCGAATCGATTGAAGAAGCCGTCCGGCGAGAGCTGTATGAAGAGGCAGGCGTCACCGTTTCCAACGTCCGCTATGTCGCGAGCCAGCCCTGGCCCTTTCCCGCCGCCTCGCTCATGATCGCGTGCATCGGTGAGGCGGAGAGCGACGCGCTCACCATCGACACGACTGAACTTGAAGACGCGATGTGGGTAACGCGCGAAGAGGTTGAGGCAGCGCTTGCCGGAGCCGAAGACGCGCGCTTCAATGCGCCGCCAAGGTTTGCGATTGCGCATACCTTGCTGCGCGCGTGGTTGGGGTGATTTAGCCTAAATCGTCATTGCGAGCGAAGCGCGGCAATCCAGTCCCACCGTTGCCACTGGATTGCCGCGCTTCCGCAAAGCGGAAGTTTATCCTGAGCGCCTGCAAGGCAGTCGAAGGGCTCGCAATGACAGCTATTTCAACAATTGATTTAGCTCAATCAGCGTCCCATCGGGATCAAAAAAATTGCATCCGCGCACGCGGATTGGCGGGGCACCGTTGCGCCCCGGATACGCCTGATCGCGCACCTGCGCGGTCACGGTAACACCCGGCACTTTGGCAGCAGCAGCGCAGCGGGTGTCGATATCATCAGTGTTAGTGACGATCACATGGCTGCCAATCCCCATCCGCGTGGGGTAAGGGCCGGGGTCGGGCAAGCGCGGCGACAGCCATTCCATAAGGCCAATCCAGCCGATGTAGGGATCATTGCTGTTGAGCAGCACCAGTCGCGCCTGCGCGCCGGGTTCGCCTGCTGGCAGTGCAACGCCTGACATGGGCAGCGTCGCGTCATAATTGATCTTCATTCCTATTACACCCTGGTAAAGCGCAAGCGAGTTTTCCATGCTCCGCACGATCATCGTGACGCGGCGAATGTCGGTTGGCAGCCGCTCGACCGGTTTGGCGACGCCTGCGGCAACATCAGTGCGCTGCGGTTTCTTTTTGGCGGCAAGCGCTGGCCCGCCGAACGCGAGCGCAAGACCAGCGGCGATCAGGATATATTTCATTTTC
>JAYTMV010000164.1:0-4835 GCA_043728175.1 Sphingomonadales bacterium | reverse complement strand
TGCAGGCCGCGCTTACTGGCCATACGATCCTGTCAACGCTCCACACCAACACAGCGGCGGGTGCGGTCACGCGGTTGCTTGATATGGCGGTGGAGCCGTGTTTGCTGACCTCTACGCTCAATGCGGTGCTGGCGCAGCGGCTCGTCCGGCGGCTGTGCGATGCGTGCCATGTTCCCTATCAGCCAAGCGTGACGCAGTTGGCAGCACTTGGGCTTGGGCCAACCGAGGAACGCAACTTTTACAAGGCGGGCGGGTGCGCCAAGTGTAACAACAGCGGCTATCGCGGGCGTATCGCGCTGATCGAACTGCTCGTGATTGATGAGGCGATTGGCCAGATGATCCTCAAGCGTGCCGATGCGCGCGAAATCGTGCGAGGGGCAGGCGGTGCGCTTTCGACGATGCTGAGCGACGGCATTACCAAACTTTCGGCTGGGCTGACGACGATTGAGGAAGTCCTCCGCGTTGCCGCCGAAAGCGGCTGAGCACGTAATGGCGACCTTTGCCTATCGTGCGGTATCGCCCTCGGGCAGCGCAACCAGCGGTGAGATAGAGGCGGGATCGCGCGCGCAGGCGGTTACGGCGGTGCGTCGGCTTGGGCTTTCGCCGCTTGATCTGACTGAAGTGGCCGCGCCAAAACAGGTCAAGCACGGTCGTGCTGATGGCAAGACGCGGGCTGCTGTGACCAAAACGATTGGTGAGCTTGCGGTGCTCATCGGCGCGGGCCTCCAGCTTGACCGTGCGCTGGCGCTGTCGATTGAGAATATCGAACTGCCAGCAGTGCGCGCGCAATTTTTTGAGCTACTCTCGGGCGTTAAAGAAGGGATGCCGCTTTCGCGTGCGATGGCAGGCAATGACGCGCTGTTCAGCCCGATGGCAGTCGCGATGACTGAAGCGGGGGAAGCTGACGGCAATCTTGGCGGCGCGCTTGGGCGATTGGCAGAGGCGCTTGGTCAAGCCGATGATCTGCGCAGTCTGATTACGACGTCGATGATTTATCCGGTGATCCTGCTCGTGATTGCAGTCGGCGTCATCCTGCTCATGCTGCTGTTCGTTGTGCCGCAATTTGAAAGCCTGTTTGCTGGCGCTGGTGACAAACTCCCCGCCGCATCGCGCTTTGTGATGGGCGCGAGCCAGAGCCTGCGCGCGCACGGCTGGCTGATGCTGGGGGGTGCGCTGCTGCTCTATTTCGGGCTGCGGCAATGGCTGCGTCAGCCTTCGATGAAGCTCGGCGTTGACCGGATGATCCTGCGCACGCCGCAGCTTGGGATGCTCGTGCGCTATATTGATACCGCGCGGTTTGCCCGGACGCTCAGCGTGCTGGTGACGGGCGGGGTGCCGCTGCCAGTGGCGCTCGCGATGGCGCAGCGCGCGATTGGCAACCGCGAAATTGGCGATGCGGTGGCCAAGGTCGCGAGCGGCGTCAAAGAAGGTGAGGGGCTGACCGCACCACTCGCCGCCGCCAACGTCCTACCCAAGCTTGCGCTCGGTTTTTTGCGGACGGGCGAGGAGACTTCACAGCTTGGGCCAATGCTTGGCAAGCTTGCCGATGTGTTGGATCGGGACGTCAAAATCCGGTTGCAACGTTTGATCGGGTTGCTCACGCCCGCGATTACTGTCATCCTTGGGGTAACGGTTGCCGCGATTATTGGATCAATTATGACGGCGATTTTAGGGTTTAACGATTTGGCGGTGGCTTCGTGATGAATAAATGGGTGCGGAAAATTGCGAAGGATGAACGCGGGTTTACGCTGCTTGAGCTGCTTGTTGTGCTGGCGATCTTGGGGCTGATGGCGGCGATTGTTGGCCCGCAGGTGATCAAATATCTTGGTAGTTCAAAAACACAGTCGGCCTCGGTTCAGGTCAGGAATGTGGCCGCCTCGCTTGAACTGTTCCGGCTTGATGCCGGGCGTTATCCGACGCCTGAAGAGGGATTGGGCGCGCTGATGAAAGCGCCACCATCGGTGCCGATCTGGAATGGCCCTTATCTGCCACAGGCAAGCGCATTGATTGATCCGTGGGGCAACCCTTACGCTTTCAAGACACCGGGTGATCACGGTGAGATTGACGTGTTTAGTCTTGGTTCGGACAAGGCGGTGGGCGGAACTGGCGAGGCCAAAGATGTTGGCAATTGGTGATGCAACACGCGGTTTCACGCTGATTGAATCTCTCGTTGTGATCGCGGTTGCCGCGCTGATCAGCGGACTGGCGTTCCCGCGTTTGCAGGGGATAGTGCGCGGCCAAGAATATCGGATGGCGCGCAGTGCGATGGTTCTCGGCGTCCGTGAAGCGCGCGCGCTGGCGATCCGCAGTGGTAAGCCCGCGATATTCAGGGTTGCAAGTGATGCCGCTGGTTTCCGCGTGGCAGACCGGGCGGTGCAGCCGCTGCCCGAGGCGGTGAGCTTGCGGACAAAAGCACGCGGCGGGGCAATCACCTTTTATACCGACGGTACGTCCGACGGCGGCAGGCTTTCGCTGATCACGGGCGGAGTGTCCCAAGATTTTATCGTGTTTCCAACCACAGGCTTGATCTTCGAGGCGCGGCGGTGAGACAGCATCGCGCAGAAAGCGGATTTGCGCTCGCCGAAACGCTCGTGGCGACGGCGATTATTGCGGCGATGCTCGGCGTGACCTTCCAGTCGATTGAAGCAGGTGCGCGCCAGACGCGGTTGGTTGAGGAACGGCGCAAGGCGATGCTGGTCGCGCAGTCCCAGCTTACCGCCGTCGGCTCGGCGCAATCAACCAGCCTTGGCGAAACTAGCGGGCTGACAAGCGGCATCCGCTGGCGGCTGTCGGTGCAGCCTTACCGCGCAAATGAACCGAGCGGCGCGCGGCTTGAAACAGTGAACGTCACGGCGGGCCTCGCAAGCGACAAGCGCGATTTAGTTGTCCTCAAAACAATCCGGGTCGCACGTTGATGGGTGCCCGCGAATCCGGATTCACGCTGATTGAGCTGCTCGTCAGCCTGTTCATTCTTGCGCTGACGGCGGCGATGCTGATGGCGGGAATGGTGACAGTGCGTCAGGTTGCCGAACGCAGCGCGCAGCAAGCGGCGACGGGCGAGTCCATCGTCACTGCGCAAACAATCCTGCGCGAACGGATTGAAAATATGGTCGCCTCAACGCGGTTTGATACGCTGGCACCCGTGGTTGATCTGCGCGGCGGCACCAATATTGTGAGCTTTTTCGCGCCCGCTCCGCCTGCACAGCGCCCTTCAACCGTCGCGCGTTACCGATTGGTGCGGACGGCCCCCGGCGATATCGTGCTCTATTCCGTGTCTGACCTGTCCGACCGCGTGAACCCCTATGCGCCGGGTGAGGCGGGCTGGACGCCGACGGTGTTGCTGACTGGGGTTGAGGCGCTTGAGATGGGTTATTACGGCGCGGCCCCGCCCGATAATCAGCGGCGCTGGCGCTCGCAATGGGTTGAGCGGCAGCAGCCCCCCGAACTTATCCGAGTTCGCCTGGCGTTCAAACCGGGTGATCCGCGCAGTTGGCCTGAATTTATCGCGCGTCCGGCGGCAACGGTGAACAGTGCCTGCCGGATCGATAGCTTCACCGGGCGGTGCAGCGGCGAATCATGAAAACGGGCACGCTTCTCGACGCGGACATGACGACGCTTGCGCAGGCGTTCAAAGACGGCGCGCGCTGGTGGGTTGATGAGTTGAATGCGATGCTGCCCGGCTGGGCGCGGCGCGAGCGCAAGGCGATATCGGGACTCGTCGCGCATTACGGGGCCGACGGCAATTTGCGCTTTGAGGGCGACTCCGCGCCGCTTGGCCCGGTCGATTCGGGGCAGGCGTCGCGTCCGGCAACGATCCTGATCCCTGAGACGCTGTGCCTCATCCGCCACGTCGCGTTGCCGACGATGCGGCGCGGCGATATGCGCAAGCTGGTGATGCTTGATCTTGATCGGCTGATGCCGTTCGCGCTCGACAGCGCCTATGCCGATGTTGCGCCAATGGGCATAGTCTCCGCCGACGGAAAGGCTGACGCTGCGATTGCAGCGCTCCCCAAGGCGCAGGTTAAGGCAGTTTATGCAGCGGCAATTGATGCTGGCCTTGCGCCGCGCGCGATTGGCATTGCTGACGGCGACGACGCCAGCCTGCGGTTCGATTTTCTCCCCGGCCTTGTTGAAGACGGGCTGGCGACACAGACGCGTTCGGGGGCTGCATTTTGGTGGTGGCTGCTTGCCGCACTGTTCGCGCTCAATCTTGGTGCGCTGATTTACCGCGATGTGCAGAGCGTATCGCAACTTGCAGCACTGGTTGAAAGCCAGCAGCCCACCGCGAATGCCGCGCGCCGCCTCGCGCTCCGGATCGCGAATGAGGAGGGTCTGCGCGGTGAACTTTTGGCGCGGCGTGAGCGTGATAATGCGCTTGCTGCACTGGCTTTCGTAACGCGGTCGGTGCCGTCGGGCGTGTGGATTCAGCGCTATAGCTGGAACGGCGAAACTCTGCGGCTTTCGGGTTACAAGCAAGGCAATGTCGATGTAGTTGCGGCGCTGCGCAAAAGCGGCGGCTTTGCCTCGGTACGTGCATCAACTTCGGATGTTGCGGCGGAATCGACCACCGGGCAACCGTTTGACGTGACCGCCGAATGGGGCAGGGGGGGCGCCAAATGAACAGCCTGACGCCACGTGAACGTAAGATTGTTGCCATCGGCATATTGGTCGGCCTGATCGCGCTTATCTGGTTTGGGCTGATTGCGCCGATCACGTCTGGCTTTGCCGCGCGTACTGCCGAGCGGGAGCGGCTTTCGGCGCGCTTTGCCAGCAATGAGCGGCTGATCGCGAGCATCCCGAGACTGCGGAGCGCGATTGAAAAGCGCGCGGTGGAT
>JAYTMV010000163.1:0-6049 GCA_043728175.1 Sphingomonadales bacterium | reverse complement strand
GGTTGAGCGTGATCATAGTTCTACCCCTGCGCCGACCGGCTGCTTCACATTGCGCGTCGCATCCTCTGGACGGCGGCGGACTTGATCACCCACATTTTGAAGCCGCAATCCGCCACGTTCACGGTGGGTGAGGACAACCGCACCGATCAAAGCGACGAGCAGCACCAGCCCGGCAGCCTCAAAAATATAAATATAACGACTGTATAACAACGCGCCAATCGCCGTGGTGTTCGACGCGCCGTCAACAATCGGCGCAACCCGCTGCGAAAGCGCAATCGGCCCCACACTGCGCGCACCCTCAGCAATGATAATCTCAGCGGCAAGCACCACCGCGATGACCGCGCCAAACACACCGTAGCGTGCAAACCCCGTCCGCATCTCTGCATAATCAATGTCGAGCATCATCACGACAAACAGGAACAGCACCGCAACCGCGCCGACATAAACGATCACCAGCAGCATTGCGATAAATTCAGCGCCGATAAGGAGCATCAGCCCCGCCGCATTAAAAAACGCCACAATCAGCCAGAGGACGCTGTGGACAGGATTGCGCGAAAAAATCGTCAGCACACCCGAAAGGATGACGAGACTGGCGAAAAGATAAAAAGCAAAGATTTGAATCACGCGATGCCCCCTACCGATACGGCGCATCGGCGGCAAGGTTCGCGGCTATCGCGCGTTCCCATTTGTCGCCATTGTCGAGGAGCTTGCTCTTGTCATACAGCAATTCCTCGCGCGTTTCAGTCGCATATTCGAAGTTTGGCCCCTCAACGATGGCATCAACCGGGCACGCCTCGGCGCAGAATCCGCAGAAAATGCACTTGGTCATATCGATGTCATAGCGCGTGGTTCGCCTAGAACCGTCATCACGCGGTTCAGCCTCAATCGTGATCGCCTGCGCGGGGCAGACGGCCTCACACAGCTTACACGCGATGCAGCGCTCCTCACCATTGGGATAACGGCGCAGCGCATGTTCGCCGCGAAAACGGGGGCTCAGCGGGTTTTTCTCAAACGGATAGTTAATCGTCGCCTTCGCCTTGAAGAAATATTTCAAGGTGAGCGCGTGGGCTTTCACAAACTCCCAAAGGGTGAAGGATTTAATGAGGTGGGTGAGCGTACTCATGTGGAATACCTTGTAAGCATCAAATACCCGCTCACCAAAAACACCCAAAACAGCGAGATTGGCAGGAACACTTTCCAGCCGAGCCGCATCAACTGATCATAGCGGTAGCGCGGGACGGTCGCCTTTATCCAGGCAAAGATGAAGAAAAACACCAGCATCTTGGCGATCAGCCAGAAAATGCCGGGGATCAGATAGAGCGGTGCCCAATCGATCGGCGGCAGGTAGCCACCCCAGAACAGGATCGCATTGAGTGCGGTCATCAGGATGACATTGGCATATTCGCCGAGCCAATAAAGCGCGAACGCCATCGACGAATATTCGGTCTGATACCCCGCGACGAGCTCACTCTCGGCCTCGGTCAAATCGAACGGCGCGCGCGCGGTTTCGGCGAGGCTTGAGATCATGAACATCACCGCCATCGGGAAAAACAGCGGATTAAAGCCGAACCCATTGGTAATCCACAGGTGGCTGCGCTGCGCCTCGACAATGCCAGTCATGTTGAACGTGCCCGCCCACAGCACGACCGAGATCAGGATGAAGCCAATGCTCACCTCATAACTCACCATTTGCGCGGCGGCACGGAGTGCTGAATAAAACGGATATTTCGAATTTGACGCCCAGCCCGCGATGATCACGCCGTAAACACCAAGCGAACTCGCTGCGAGGATATAGAGCAGCCCGACGTTGATATCGGACAGCATCATCCCCGGCCCGAACGGCACCACCGCCCAAACGATCAGCGCGACCGTAAATGTGATGATCGGCGCGAGAAGAAACAGCCCGCGATTGGCCGCACTCGGGATGATCGTTTCCTGAAGGAAAACCTTGAGCGCATCGGCAAAGCTTTGCAGCACACCAAAAGGCCCGACAACGTTGGGCCCACGCCGCAGCGCAAACGCCGCCCACAGCTTACGCTCAGCATAAATGATGAGCGCGACTGACAGCATCAGCGGCAGCGCAATTAAAAGGATCAGGATCGTGTTCGCCGCGAACCACCCGCCATATTCGCCAAGAAATGTGGTTTGGAAATAATCAGTCATTGCTATGCACCGAAATATCCACCCCACCCGTTCGGGCTGAGCCTGTCGAAGCCTTGCCCTTCTTTGCTGCTGTCGTACAAGGTGAAGGACAGCCCTTCGACAGGCTCAGGGCGAACGGCTCTTGTTGATAACGCGCGCTCATTCCGCCGCCTCCAGAAATTCTTCGCCGTGGACAAGTTCGCTTGAACAGCGCTGCATCGTCGGGCTAGCGCGGCAAATAGCGTTGGTCAGGTAAAAATCCTTGATCGGATAATCGGCGACTTCAGCGGTGGGCTTATCGGGGAGCGACGGGGGATTCCATTCATAATTCGCAAGCCCTTGCGCACCCAATGCTGGCACCGCTTGCGCCATCGCCGTGCGTAGTTGCACGAGTGTATCATAAGGCAATTTCTTGCCCATCACCTCAGAAAGCGCGCGGAAAATCGACCAATCCTCGCGCGCGTCGCCTGGCGGGAATACCGCACGCTCGCCGCGCTGAACGCGACCTTCGAGGTTCACATATGTCCCCGATTTCTCAGTATAAGCTGCACCGGGCAGGATCACATCGGCCGCCTTCGCGCCCGCATCGCCGTGGTGTCCGACATAGACTTTGAACGTTTCGGCGAACAGGCTGTAATCCACCTCGTCCGCGCCGAGGAAGAAGGCCAACGTTGGCTTCTTTGCCGCAAGCGCCTTGATCCCGCCGTCATGCGCGTAGCCGAGCATCAGCCCGCCCATCCTGCTGGCCGCAAAGTGTAGCACGTTGAAACCGTTCCAGCCCTGTCCTGAGCCTGTCGAAGTGGCTTCACGCACTAACCCATGTTTTTTCGCAAATGCCAGTGCCGCGCCGTGCGCGCCTTCGTAGCGCAGCGCGCCGCCGCCAACGATGATCGCGGGGCGTTCAGCACTCTTAAACGCGTCGGCCACATGCTTGGGCAGTTTGGCGATCAAACCAAGATCGCTGCCCAGAAATTCGGTGTTATAGGTCAAATCAGTCACTGGCCCGATGGCAAAAACCTTCGCGCGGTGTTTGCGCACCGCCTTTTGCACGCGCGTGTTAACGAGCGGCGCTTCACGGCGAAGATCACTGCCAACGAGCAAGATCACATCTGCGGTTTCAATCCCCGCGATTGTGGTGTTGAAATTGACCGCGCTGAGCGAGGACACATCATAGGCAAGGCCAGTCTGCCGCCCTTCAAACATCGTACCACCAAGTGCCGTCGCGAGTTCACGCGCAGCGAACATCGTTTCACAGTCAACCTGATCACCCGAAAGCACCGCGACTGAAGCACCCGCATTAACGGCGGCTATCGCGGCAAACGCCTCAGCCCAGCCAACCGCTTCAAGCTTTCCGCCGCGCCGCACATAGGGCTTATCAAGGCGGCGATGGGTGAGGCCATCTACCGCGTGCCGCGTCTTATCGCTCGCCCATTCTTCATTCACATCTTCGTTGATCCGGGGCAGCGCACGCATTACCGCCCGACCTCGGCTATCAAGCCGGATATTCGTGCCCACCGCATCCATCACATCAATCGACGATGTTTTCTTGAGTTCCCAAGGCCGCGCCTCAAACGCGTAGGGTTTTGACGTCAAGGCACCAACCGGGCAAAGATCGACGACATTTCCGGAAAGTTCACTCGTCACCGCGCGTTCAAGGTAGCTGGTGATCTGCATATTCTCACCGCGCCCAATCGCGCCGATTTCTTCAATCCCCGCCACTTCCTCGGCAAAACGGATGCAGCGCGTGCACTGAATGCAGCGCGTCATCACCGTCTTGACGATAGGCCCCATATATTTTTCGGTCACCGCGCGCTTATTCTCAGGGTAACGCGACGATCCGCGCCCGTAAGCGACCGACTGATCCTGCAAATCGCACTCGCCGCCCTGATCGCAAATCGGGCAATCAAGCGGGTGATTAATCAGGAGAAACTCCATCACGCCTTCGCGCGCCTTCTTCACCATCGGCGAATTGGTCTTGATGATCTGCCCCTCAGCAGCCGGGAGCGCGCAAGACGCCTGCGGTTTCGGCGGCCCCGGCGCAACCTCAACCAGACACATGCGGCAATTGCCCGCAATCGACAGCCGCTCATGATAACAAAAACGCGGAATTTCCTTCCCCGCAAGCTCGCACGCCTGAAGGACAGTCGCGCCTGCGGGGACTTCGATTTCGAGACCATCTACGGTGAGTTTAGGCATTTTTTCCTCGAAACCTAATCGACAAACTTTGGATTGCAGCGAATATTTAAAAATCTAGCTTCATTTTTATAATTTTCATTGTCAACTTCTATAAGTAAATTTCGAATTTCTTTTCTATACGTGCAAAAGTCAAAGTCAGTGAAATATTCTGTCCTAAGCAAGTCCAAGTGTCGCTCGGTTTCAATCGCAATCGAAGCATGCCATTGCGGATCATCACGAGTCGCATAAAGTATTTGCTCTCCCGCAAAAAGCATCCTTTCAACAAACCACTGATAAGCCACGACGTCTTGGCGATTAAGTGTGCTGAGATTTAACCCAGCCGCCATTTTGGGCTTATTGATAGCAACTTCTACGAACCGCTCCCAGCTAGCGTTACCAGCCTGTTCTGCCGCAATTTTAAACTGTTGCTCTGACACGGAAATCTGCCTCTCCACAAGCCGCTCTTGCAATCGGACAGTCCTATTTAGCGATACAACGGCGAACGCCACGGCACTCAGAGTCGCAAAATTTCGTATGAAGTCGGAACTAAAAAATTTCACGAATGGGGAAGCCTCAAATCGGCTCCACGCGTCCGGAATTCTTGTGCTCTCGTGTTCAGTCACTCCGCCGCCTCCCCAACCGGACGAACACCCATCGCCAGCGACATTGCCATGTTCGGATTGTTGGGATTGACTGTCACCGTTTGCCGCGAGGGGCTGATCACCAGATCCATATCTTCCATCGGAATCGCGCCGAGCAGTGCCTGATCACCCAAAACAAGCGCGCCTACCATGCACTGGCGATTGGCAAAGCGCACCCGGATCGGCCCGACATAATCGACCATCTGGCTTTCGCCATTCGCCACTGTTACCTCGCGGCGATCAAGAACAGGCAGCTTTAGCTGATTGGCAACATGCTGCGGAATGCAAAGGTGCACCGCGCCGCTATCAACCAGCGCATTGACCGTCATCGGCAAGAGATCGTCCTGACGAGCGTTGGCCAGTTCGATGTCGGCAAGGATTATACCCATTACTTTGCCCCCGCCTTGCTCGCCATCGACAGGCGATAAAGCCCTTCGGCCAACATGCCTTTGAGTACAGTTTTGTTGAATTTGATCTGATTGCCCTGCGCAACGCAGGGGCCGAGTTTGGGGGCCAGCGCCTGCACGCTGCTCGTTTCAAGTGCCGAACCCGGTGGAGCCGAAATGAACCCGCGCACACTGGCCGCATCAGCACGGCTAACACATTCGCCGAATTTCACCTGCGCAATTGATGACTGTGCTTCTGGTGAATATGGCTCCGGATAAATCTTAGCATATGCGCTGTCGAGCATTGGATCAAACGTGAGTGGCCCGTTCAGTTTGAACTCTCGCCTATAAAGCGCTTGGAAAATTGCACCGCGCAGCAGCGAATACCCATACTCAAATCGTCCAGAACTAATACAGTCATCATAAAAATCCGACAAACCATTAAGCTGCTTCAAATATTCTGGCGTATCAACGCGCATATCAGCGAGCTTCGCCGCGCGTCCCGCTTGGCGTTCAACAATACAAGTTGCAAACACATCAAGCGTCTGACGCGCGGCATCTTTGCTGCGACTATCAATCTGCGCTGGTTTGCGCGTAATGAGTGATCCGGTTTCCTGCGCTGAAGCAACCGAACCCATCATCAACGCCGCAACGCCAGCACCAAAAATCATCCCCTGTTTCATTCCGCCGCCTCCAACATTTCGC
>JAYTMV010000162.1:0-11540 GCA_043728175.1 Sphingomonadales bacterium | reverse complement strand
GCTGATCAGCCAGCCATTGTTGTTGATGGGAACGAAGACACCGACTTGCATGAGCTTAACTCCTAAGAAATTCGAGGACGAGGCGGTTGAAGGTGGCGGAATCGGTTATGTTGCAGGCATGACCGCCCCATTCCATCAAGGCAAATTCACATGTCGCGATATGCTTCGCTAGCGCGCGTGAGCAGGACGTGGGGACAAGCATGTCGTCCGCTGCGGCGAGCGCAAGCATCGGCGTTTCGAAACTTCCGAAATTGTCGGAGATGTCGAAACGTCGAAGGAAATCGATCCGTCGCTCAAGCGCTTCGATCGCGGGAAAATCTGTGATCTGATGCTTTGCTTCGCGGTCAAGCACGGCGCTGTGCTGCGAGCTCCACTCAGCCGGATAGAGAAAAATCGGCTGGGCGCGAACATAGGCTTCAATCCCGCTGTTACGCAGCAGGTTCAACCGCGCCTCGAAACAGCGCAGGAAATGCGGGTCGGCCTTGGCCCAGCCATTGACGATGATGAGCGTGTCAAGACGTTCGGGGGCTGTCAATGCAAGCGCCAGTCCGGCAACGCCGCCTGCCGCATGACCGATTAGGTGCGCACGGGCGATGCCAAGCGCGTCCATAAGCACACGTATGTCGTTAGCAAAATCGTCAACCTTCACGACATGGGGGAGCGCACGATCACTGCGTCCCGTTCCTCGATGATCATAGGCGATCACGCGGAAATGCTCGGCAAGCGCCGGAATATTGGGTGCCCAATAGCTTGCCGAACCGCCCAGACCGCTCGACAGGATCAGCGGCGGCGCGTCTGACTTGCCATGCTGTTCAAAATAAAGTCCGGCCGCTTCAGGCAATGTGCGCCACCGATGCAATCTCGACGAGGCAATCAGGCTTTACCAGATCACATTTGATGCAATATCGCGCGGGTTTGGCTCCCGGAAAATATTCGGCATAGACTGCGTTGAACGCGGCATAATCGGCCAGGTCCTTGAGGAAGATGTGGTTCATCGCCACGTCCGCCAATGTTGCGCCCGCCGCCTCCAGCGTGATTTTTATGACGTCAAGCACATGACGGGTCTGCGCCGCAGCATCGCCGACATGCAGCACCACCCCGCCTTCGCCAAGTGCTAGCACGCCCGAGACATAGACGGTGTTGCCCGCCTTCGCACCCGCCGAATAGGGTGCGATGGGTGTGGGAAATTGCGGCGGATTGATCGGTTCGAACGGCATCAGATATCTCCCGGTGCAGACTGGCCCACGCTTCCACAGAAATCTGCAACGGTACTGACCCAGCCAAAGAAAGTCTCAACATTGTAAAGCGTCGCTTGCTGGACGAAATCGGGGCCCAGATGGTGCGTCGCATCGCTTAGCATCACCGCAAAATATTCGAGGTGGAACGCATCACGCAGCGTCGATTCGACACACACATTGCTCGCGATGCCGACGAACACCAAGGTGCGGATGCCGCGCGCGCGCAGGATGGAATCAAGCTGAGAATTGAAAAACGCCGAATAGCGTGTCTTGTGAACCCGAATATCTCCAGACTTGGGGGCGAGCGCATCGACCAAATCATAGTCCCAGCCGCCGCGCGCCAGTAGCTGCCCCGCCAGCTCGGGCCGATTGCGCATGGTCTTAAGCGCGTTTGACTTATGCCAATTGGGCGATGCCGGGGTGCCAGCCTCAACATAATCGGCATCCCAGCCATTCTGGAGATAGATCACCTGCACTCCGGCCTCACGGGCGCTGGTCAGCACCTGCCTGACCCGGCCAATCACCCCGGCGGCACCGGCAATGTCGAAACCGGCGAGATCGACATAACCGCCCTGCGAGGCATATGCGTTTTGCATGTCAATCACCACAACGGCACTGGTGGCCGGGTCGATCAGGATCGGTTCCGGACGTGCGGGCAGCGTCACGCATCCAAGCCGCGCTCTGCTACGACTTCCTTCGGGATCGACAACCATAGCGCAACTCCGTCCGCATCAAAGTCGGAGTCTCGCCCATTGCAATGTACAATTCAAGCCCCGAGGGAGGACAGAATTGGCCCTAAAGGAATAAGGCAGTTTTCGCTAACATGCCGCTCGATCAGAACGGCGACTCCGTCTCCTGAAACCGACCGTCCAGTCATTGTCCTTTCAGTCGAAAACGACTGAAAGGACCCGCATCATTTAATCGTTATAACTGCCTCGCCTACATATGTTCGTGGCCGTAGATCGTTGGTCTCTGAAGTGGAGGCCCGACAGCGTGGGCGGTTGGGTTTTTGATGAGCCCCCACTTCCGCTAGGAGGAAATTGAAATCCAATCCAATTCAAAACGCGTTAGATATTTGCGCAGCCGGGCAGCGTCATTTGACTATACCCAGCGCGTTCGCGAAGTGAAGGCTAGGATGCGCTTACATTCGAGAGCGATCAGCTGGCCGCACAAATGCAAATCATTTCCGCAAGACGAACGCGTTCAAAGGGATCAATCTGCAGCAATTAATCCTCACGGGCGAGACCATCGCTTTCGCGTTCATTACTGACAGTGCCGGCTCAGCCGCGCGTGACGTCTGGAACTTCGCCTAAAGAGCGGCAAAGACCAAGGCATCTCTCGTTGTCATCGACAATAAATCAATTCCTAGCCAACCAACATGTTCCAATGGTTGGGGTGGTCAATTCATACCTGTGTGGCTGTTCCAGCAACAGTGTATAGCGTTACCAATATCCCGACCAAGATCGCGCCGGGCAGGTGACTCCCCGTGCGACGCCACGTAAACATTCCAATCACGGCCACTGCGCCAAGTACAGGCACAAATTGGAGGGCGATGACTGTACTGAGCGGATCAAAGTCAGTAATCAAGGTTCCCGTTGCGAAGAAGATGCTGTATATCAAACCGAGCATGAAGATAAAGCCGCTCGTCAATGCCAAGATCGCCGCCGAATAGCGCGCGATGAAAGTGTCGCTGCGTACGGTTAGGACATGGCACAGCGTTTTGAGCGTCACCGAAAAGGCGAGCGTAATCGGCACGACATAAATTGCAGCGATCCCCAATTGGCGGGCGCTGGGCACTTTGACGGCGACAATCCAGAACCTGATATCGATGTGGAAAAACTGATCAATAATAACAAGCGACATGTAGCCGACCGCCACCGTCAAAATGGCGAGAAGGATTGAACGCGCCAAATCTGATGGCGCGTTGGCTGAGGAGCGCCCGGCAAACCTGTTTATCAACACCGTTACGCCTGCACCCGACAATGCCCACAACGCAATTTGCGTAGTCACTGCTTGCGGCAGAGCAAGTGAAGCAGGCAGGAGCAGAAATGCTGCAATGAACGCCGGGAAAAAGAGCAAGGCCGGCGTTGTGGTTGACATCACAAATGCTCGCCACCACGCTCCATCGCGGTGATCAACTGCGGGAACGGCTGGCGCTTGCATGCTGCTGAAAAAGGACGTGCGGATAAGAATATCGAATGCGCCGAGTAGGATCATGACGAACCCGATCAAGCCGACACCTGTGCCTACTTCCTTCCGAAACCAGATCTGGTCACTCGCTGGCTTTGGGGTGCCGCCCTTAAGCGTCGCTGCGAACCAGTCGGTTGCGCGGCCGATGGCCTCGGTGGAAAAATGATTCCCAGGATGCGTTGTGTGCGGTTGATAAAGAATGCGCGCAGTGCCAGCGCCGATTGCGCCATATGTGCGCGCTTCTGCTATTGCTGCGTTCGCGCCAAAAACGGCCTTCAGCTTTTCGCTACCCGCGACATCAGTAGCGCGGTCAACGCCCCACATGATCTTTGAAAATTCGTCGTAACGACTGAATACCAGCGCGAGGTTGCGTGGCCATGTTGTTGATCCTTCTTTGGCAAACGGTGCGCCGGTTGATGAACCTTCCAAAACCATCGATTGATACGCATCCGGCATTGCAGCGGCGGCGGCGAGCACGGTCCAGCCGCCCATACTATGCCCCTCAAGGCCGATCTGAGTTGTGTCGACCATCGGCAGCGACCGGAGGTAGCGCAACCCGTCGGGGCCGCCAAAGCCATTTGAGAAAGCCGGGCCGCTGCTATAGCCATGCCCGGTTTGGTCAATCGACAAAACTACATAGCCGCGGCGCGCAAACTCAATCGCAAAACCGTCTTGGGTTTCGCGTGAATTGATGTAACCGTGAACCGCAAGAATTCCGGGTGTCCGGCGGTTTGACGATGCGCCCGCCGGGACATAAAGCAGCGCGCTCATCGTCTTGCCGTTCGTGCCCGCAAAGCGAATATCGCGCACCGAAATGCCATCTGATGTTCGCACCATATGCGCCAGCAACGCGCCAGACATCAGAATCAGCAAGCCAAATAGTGCCAGCGGCCATGCTGGTTTGGGTCCGGCTTCATTCATCGTTGTTAATCCCCGACCCCTTGTCGTTTACTGATGCCCGCTCGCACGCAGAACCGAGCGGTCGGCCCAATGCGAGTGGGTGCCGCTTGAAATTTTGTGGGGGAGCGCGATCCGGCAGACCGGGCCGTCGGCAAAGCGTTTGCAATCGATAAGGATGCATTCGGATGTTCCGGCATTTTCATCGGTGATAAAGCTCACGAGATAGCCATCATCTTCTTCGACAGCACTGGTACGCGGCGCAAATGGCGCTTCGCTGGCATAACGCCCGTCGGCCAATTTCAATTCCAGCGACGCGCCGGTATGAAGATCATGCTTGACGAAACCGTTGAACAGGAACCAGCCTGGCTTCGCGCTGCTGCTGTAGACATAGCGGTGGCGGCGACCAGCATAACGCTGATTGATCATCCCGAACTCTAAAACACGGTCGTCAAGCCGTTCTTCACGCGTGGTGCCATCGGCGAGGTTAAACCGCCAGCGGTGCAGCTTGGGCTTGAAACTATGTTCGTCAACATAAGCCATCATATGTCCGTAGCCGTTGGCATTTTCGAGCGGCGGCGGCATTGGGTCTTCTTGGAAATAGGCATCCATCACTACTTCATCACCCTCTTCATAGGCGTTGAGATAGTGAAGGATAAACGTCGGCGTAGCCTCAAACCAGCGAATGTCTTCGGTTCGCCCATGGCGCGGGATCAGGGCGAAACGTGACGGCAGGCCCTCATGAATGCGCGCCGCGTGGATGTCGCGCTTGAGCAACTCAGCGTCCCAGAACAGCGGCAGATCACTCAAAATAGACCAATGCTCGCTAAACGTCATATCATGCGGCAGGCGTGGGCCGGGAAGAGGGATGGGTACATAATGGGTCAGCGTTCCCGCGCGATCAACGACGCCGTAGTGCATGTAAGGCGCATATTTCGAATAGTTGAAGAACATAAGCTCGCCTGTGCGATCATCGACTTTGGGATGCGCCGAAATCCCGTCGAGTGGCACCCACGGCGCGATGCCGTGCTGCTCAAGCGTTTCAGGATCAAGCACATAGGCCTCGCCGCATTGGTAGAACGTCGAAATGGCCTTGCCGCCGTGCACGATGATGTCAGTGCTTGAACTATCCTTCAATCGCCCGTGCGCGCCAAAACCCGGTCGCAATGAAATGCCGGTGCCATCCATCAATCCGCCCCAAAGCGACTGCCCCGCCATCTGCTCGGCCTCGAAGCAGCGCGTGCGGACAAAGCGGTTCCGGTAGGACGCTGTCCCGTTGCTGAAGTCAATTTGATGGATCATCCCATCGCCATCAAACGGGTGATAGCGACCCAGCGGTTGGTGGAGCTGATTTTCGGTATTGCGCAGGTAGACGCCGTCAATGTCGGTTGGAATTGCGCCTTCGATCACGTCAAGCGCGGTGGCCGTCACTTCTTCATGCTGCGGCGTCCAAGCCCCATTCAGATAGGGATGATTGCTCGGGCGCAGTGAGGATTTAACCGGCGGCAGGCGATCAATTTGCATCGGGGCGCACTCTCCGTATGAGTCTATCCGGCTCATCATTATGTTTCTTGAACCCAGCGGCCATCGTAGGCCTGCAGTGAGGATTTATGCAACGGCGTCGGTTGAAAATATATTTTGACGGCGGTTGCCAGCCCAATCCCGGCACGATGGAGATTGCCGTCGTCGCGCGCGGCAGAACCTATTATTTTGATGACTTCGGCTATGGCACTAATAATGACGCCGAATGGCTCGCGTTGATCCACGCGTTTCGCGTCGCCGAGTCGCTTGGAGTCGTAGAGTTTATCCTGATCGGCGACTCAGCGCTGGTAATCAACCAAGCCACCGGTGTCGCGAAATGCCGGTCAGAGGCGCTTCAACGCCACCTTGATCTATTCAGGTCGCTCACTTCCGGCCATAGTCGAGTGCGTGTCAGGCGCATTGGCCGGGCGCAGAACCTTGCCGGCATTGCATTGGCGAAACGGCAGGATGCGGCGTTACATCGTTCCTGATGTTGCACCGAAAGCATTTTGATAAAAGTCGATACATCGGGTTCTAGGCAGAGGCTTGGTTTGATGCCAAAAGGCGCACTGAAACGGCCACGCGCTATCATGCGCTCTTGCCCGATAGAACGGAAAGACCTGCGTTGGCCTCACGACTTGAATTGCGCGCGCTCACCAAAAGCGTTCCGGGCGGCCGCGTGTTGTTTCGCAATCTCTCGTTGAGCGTTGCGGCTGGCGAACTTGTCGCAATTGTTGGCGAGTCAGGGTCGGGCAAATCGACATTGCTCAACATTGCAGCGGGGCTTGATACCTATGATGAAGGTCAGATCCTGATTGGTGGCGAAGATTTGGCGCGCTTGGATGATCGCGGGCTGACAGATTTGCGGCGGCGCAGGATTGGCTTTGTGTTTCAGGCGTTTCATATCCTTCCTTATCTTACGCTGCGCCGAAACGTGGCGTTGCCGCTTGCGCTTGCGGCGGGTGATAGTCGCGAGATCGTCGCGCGCGCCGATGCTATGCTTGATCTGGTTGGCCTTGGCAGCCGGGGCGATGATTATGCGCGCGATCTTTCGGGCGGCGAATTGCAACGCATCGCGATTGCGCGCGCGCTCATCCACAAGCCTGCGCTAATCCTAGCCGACGAACCGACGGGCAATCTTGATACAGAAACCGCCGCCCGCATTTTACAACTCTTTGCGGACTCGACGCGCAATTCGGGATCGGCGGGCTTGCTCGTCACCCATTCGGCGGCGGCGGCGGCCATTGCTGATCGGACGCTCGTTTTGACCGCGACTGGGCTGGCTCCTGCTGATGGCTAGCAATCCGTCTCAAGCGCTTCGTTGGTTGATCACGGGCGAATGGCGTCAGCATCCCGGAAGGATTGCTATCGCCGTTGTCGCCATCGCCGTCGGCGTGGCGCTTGGCTTTGCAGTGCATCTGATCAACGGATCGGCGCTCACCGCATTTGGCCAAGCGGTAAACACGGTGAACGGTGCTGCCGACCTTAAAATCGAGGCGGCCAGCCGACTTGGCTTTGACGAAGCGCTTTACGCGCGAGTAGTTGGGGTTAAAGGCGTGGCCGATTCCAGCCCCGTAGTTGTGCTGAAGGCAGTCATTGCGCGCGGTGAGCCTTTCACTTTGCTTGGGCTTGATATTATCCGCGCAGCCGGGGTAACGCCCAGCCTGATTGGCGCGTCTGCGCAGGGGCCGGGCGGTAACGGCGATGAATTATTTGCGAGTGACGCGCTGTTCCTCTCGCAAGCCGCGCTGATCGCGGCAAAGCTGCGCGTTGGTGACCGGGTGACGATCAATGCCAATGGCCGAACGCAGCCGATGATCGTGCGCGGCCTTTTGCCCGGAATTGCCGAGGGGCGTCGCGTCGGCATGATCGACATTGCCGCCGCGCAGTGGCTGTTTGGTCGCCTTGGCAAAATTGACCGGATCGACCTCAAGCTGACCCCCGACGCGCAAATAAGCGACGTCCGTGCGCGCCTCATACCGCTGATCCCGACGGGCGCGGTAGTCAGTGACGAGGATGACGACGCGCAACAGAGCGACTCGCTCTCGCGTGCCTACCGCGTCAACCTCACGATGCTGGCGCTGGTCGCTTTATTCACGGGCACCTTCCTTGTTTATTCGACACAGTCGCTATCGGTCACACGCCGCCTCCAAAGTTTCGCACTGCTCCGCACGCTTGGGCTGCAACGTGGCGGAATTGTTGCGCTGGTGACGACCGAAGGCGCGCTTGCCGGGCTAATCGGGGCGATGCTCGGCCTGCTCCTTGGCTATGGCCTTGCGGCGGGTGCGCTCAACATTCTTGGCGGCGATCTTGGGAGCGGGATCTTCGGCGATGCGCCGCCCGCGCTCATCTTTGCGCCCTTGGCAGGTGCCGGATTTTTTGCACTGGGTGTTGCGGCGGCGGTCGGCGGCAGTTTAATTCCAGCGTTGCAAGGTGCACGGGCCGCGCCTGCCGTCGCACTCAAAAATGCTGGCGATAGCGTCGATCCGCGCGATCCTCTGGCGGGGCGGTTGCCGCTCACACTGCTGGTTGCGGGGGTAGGCGCGGCGTTTCTGCCTGCGGTCGGTCGACTGCCACTGTTTGGCTACCTTTCAGTTGCGCTGCTGCTGGCTGCGGGCATCACAGCTATGCCGTGGCTCGCACGCATACTCTTGGCGCCGCTCGCACGCGCGGCGCGCCGCAATGTGCCAGTTGATTTGGCGATTCAGCATCTCCATGGCGCGCCGGGTGCCGCCGCGACCGCTCTCTGCGGTATCGTGGCCAGCACCGCCCTTATGATCGCAATGGCAGTTATGGTGACGAGTTTTCGCGGCGCGGTTGATGAATGGCTCGGCGACATTTTGTCGGGCGATCTCTACGTCCGCTCCGAACCGGGTTGGGGCGGGTTTGATCCTGCGGCGCAGGCGCGGTTGGCAGCGATTCCCGGCGTCAAAACCATTCTATTCAATCGGCAAGTGCCAATCATAGTCGATCCAACCGAACCGCCGATGAGCCTGATCGCGCGTCCTGTTGGCAAGGGTGATGCGGCTCTTCAATTAATTGGGAAAGCCGTTATGCCGCCGCCGGGCACGATCGCGGTGTGGCTCTCCGAACCGGCGGCGCGTATCCTTGGGCGCAAACCCGGCGATGCGATCAAATTGCCGATTGGCCAAAACGCGCGCTTTTCGCTGGCGGGCATCTGGCGCGATTATTCGCGGCAGCAAGGTGCGATGGTAATCGACGCCAAAGATTATAGTCGGCTGACGGGTGACAGCGTGCGCGATGATGCGTTGGTTCTGCTCAAACCCGGCGCGGATATGGCAGTTGTTCAGCGAGCCATTCGCGCCGCAGCACCTCCGCCTTTGCAGGCGCGCCTGACAATGGCCGAACCGGCAGCGCTACGCACCTTTGCGCTTTCGATTTTTGATCGCAGCTTCGCAATTACCTATGTGCTCGAGGCGATTGCAATCATAGTTGGCTTGGCTGGTGTGGCGACCACCGCATCAGCGCAGGCCAGCGCACGAACGCGCGAGTTCGGCATGCTGCGCCATATCGGAGTAGGGCGCGCGCAGATTATCGCGATGCTCGGCATTGAGGGTGCGTTGCTCGGCGCGGTCGGCGGACTCGTCGGCGTGACATTGGGTACTGGGATCAGCCAAGTGTTGATCCATGTGATCAATCCGCAATCGTTCAACTGGACGATGACAACGCGGCTGCCGATGACGTTGATGCTATCGGTCATCACAGCTTTAATTGTGGCTTCGGCAATCACAGCGATGCTCGCCGGACGGCGGGCCGTGTCTATGGATGCCGTGCGCGCGGTGAGGGCCGATTGGTGATCCGCCCGGCATCACTCAGTCTGGCCGCTTGTGCACTCGCGACGACGAGTGCGGCGCAGACGCCGGGTTTTACATATCCCGACGTCAAGCCTGGCCGCACTTTTGCATTTCCAGCAGATCACGGCGCACATCCCGGTTTTCGCACTGAATGGTGGTATGTCACGGGAACGGTCAAAACCGCGAAAGGCAAGAACCTAGGTTTCCAGATCACCTTCTTTCGAACCCGTCCGCGTGTTGACCCCCGTAACCCCAGCAAATTTGCGCCGCAACAAATCCTCTTTGCCCACGCGGCTGTGTCAGACTCATCGGTCGGCAAGCTGATCCACGATCAGCGCGCGGCGCGCGGCGGTCTCGGTATCGCAGAAGCTAAGAGAGGCGACGCCGACGTTCGCATCAAGGATTGGCGCTTAGCTAGGCTTTCCGACGGTCGCTTTTCCGCGCGGATTATCGCACGCGGATTTGCGCTCAATCTTGTGTTTAAGCCGATGCAGCAACCGCTTCTCCAAGGTGAAGGTGGATACAGCCGCAAGGGCCCTGATCCAAGGTCAGCAAGCTATTATTACTCGCTGCCGCAGTTGGCCACCACGGGAACGATTACACGCGGCACTTTAATCGAGACTGTTGCAGGGCGGAGCTGGCTCGACCGTGAATGGTCATCGCGTTACCTCGGTGGAGCGGCTATTGGCTGGGACTGGACAGGGCTTAACTTTGACGATGGGGCGGCGTTGATGGCGTTCCGCATTCGTGGCGCGGATGGCCGAAGCCTCTGGGCCGGCGGCACATTCCGCCGCGCAAACGGAGTAGTAGTTACGCTTAAGCCCGGTGATATCCGCTTTACGCCAACCCGAACGTGGCGATCAAAGCGCACTGGAGCAACCTATCCAGTGGCGCAAATTCTGACGATCAAACTGCCTGAGGGTGTAAAGCGGCTAACGCTCACCCCTATGTTTGCCGACCAAGAACTTGATGCGCGGTCAAGTGGGCTACCGGTCTATTGGGAAGGCCTCGTGCGCACCGAGGGTGGTCGCGGCTACCTCGAACTGACGGGCTATGCCGCGCCAATTGCCATGTGATGCTGTTGTGCGCGCCGTCCAAAGGTGCGCTGCTGTACGATCATCCCGAATGGCGCAGCAACGCTGACTTTGTGCTGCGCAATGTCCACGTGGTAGATACCGAAACGGGCGCAGTCTCAAGAGACCGCACGATCGTCATCCGAGGAGACGTCATCCTCTCCATCGTTAGCGACAGCGCAATCACCGGCGCAGACAGGCCCAAGATGCGCGTGATCGACGGAGCCGGTGCTCATGCTATCCCGGCACTTGGCCTACTACGCCGACATCGATGCAGTCGTAACGCAGCTTGCCGCCGTCCGTACCGCTTTCCTGAAAGTCTATGCTGGCTTCGATGCCGTGCGCCTAACCCGCCTTGCCGCTGTGGCGCGAACGCGCGGGCTTATGCTTGCCGGGCATGCACAGGCGGAGATGACGCTATTAGGCTCAGGACTCATTGATTGATCCAGAAGATGAAGGTTGCGGCGATGCAGATAGCGGACATGAAGGAGTGCGCGCATCTGTCATAACGGGTGTGGATGCGTCTCCAGTCTTTGATCCGTCCGGACATAATCTCGATTTTGTGGCGCTGGCGATAGAGCAGGACGTCATGCGGGATGTGGGTTTTGCGGTTTGATTTTGAGGGTATGCAGGCTTCGATCTTTCGATCTGCCAGCGCCTCACGGAACCAGTCTGCATCATATCCTTTGTCGCCGAGGAGTGCTTTGGCCTTTGGAAAAGCGTCGATCATCAGCGCAGCACCGCCAAAATCGCTCATCTGACCTTCGCTCAGCAGCAGAATCAGTGGCCGCCCCTTGCCATCACAC
>JAYTMV010000161.1:0-14663 GCA_043728175.1 Sphingomonadales bacterium | reverse complement strand
GGGCCGGAGGGTTTCCTCAAAGGGCAATACCGCAAGTTCAACATCAAAAATCCTGACACCGCCCCCGGCGATGATTTCGCGATGATGCGCGAAGTGATGTGGCGGCGTTTCGGTCGGGCGCTTGAGGAAGACCCCGACCGCGATAAAGGCCAGTGGCCCGACCTCGTCCTGATCGACGGCGGCAAGGGTCAGATGAGTGCAGTCAAAGGCGTGCTTGATGAAATGGGGGTTGAGGATGTCCCGCTGATCGGGGTTTCGAAAGGGCCAGATCGCCATGCGGGCCGTGAGACGTTTCACTTCCCCGATGGCCGCGAATTCACCCTGCCCGTCAATGCGTCGGTGATGTTTTACCTCCAGCGCCTCCGCGATGAGGCGCACCGCTTCGCCATCGGCGCGCACCGCAACAAACGCAGCAAGGCGATCACCGCGAGTCCGCTTGATGAAGTCCCCGGCATCGGCCCCGCGCGCAAGAAAGCGATGCTCATGCACTTCGGCACTGCAAGAGCGGTACGGGATGCAAGCTTGGAGGATTTGGCGCGGGCACCCAGCGTTTCAGAAGCGGTGGCGCGGGTGGTGTATGACTTTTACCATGGCGGAGGGTGAGGGGGTGGAAACTATACCATTCTAATGCTATATCGCCTCAATGTTTGAATATGATCCCGACAAAAGCGTGGCAAATTTTGCCAAGCACGGGATTGATTTTGAAATGGCACAAATGTTGTGGAGCGATGATCGGCGGATCGAGCTTGAGACACGATATTTTTCGGAAGATCGGCTCATTATTGTCGGTATGATTGAGACTAAGCATTGGGCAGTCGTGATCACGTTGAGAGAGGCAATCATCCGGATTATCTCGGCGCGACGCGCAAGGATTAGCGAGGCAAGAGCATATGACAGTCAAAAAAATTAGCGGCGAGGAATTCGACCGTATGTTCGATGATGGCGAAGACATTGATGATTATATCGATTGGTCATCAATGCGCCGTCCCGGCCTAGAAAAAAAACGCGTCAACGTCGATTTCACTGATCATATGGTACACCGCCTCGATTACGAAGCCAAAAAACGCGGCGTCACGCGCCAAGCACTGATCAAAATGTGGATCGCAGATCGATTGGATGCGGCGGCGGCTTGAGACGCTAGAATGCGATTTTAACTGAGGGGAGTGTAAAATGGGCATTGCAATCATTGTTGATTGGTATGGCCCCTTCACGTCTAAAAATAAACTGAAAGATGATATGAAGGCGTTCGGCCGCTCTAAAAAAGTTCTTTATATGGGCCTGAAACGCAACAATATTGTCAACTACGTCGGATTGACGAGTGACCCTGTTTCGCGGCTAAATAACCATGAAAAAATGGCTCATCCAGATAATGTGAAATTTTTTTGGGGTGAGATCGTTTCACAAGGCGTTGGCGGTAAGCGATCTACTAAATGCAAGACTGATCTTAAAGAGGCAGAAAAAGCAATTATATCATATCTCAGCCCAAGTCAGAATGATAAGCTCAAGGCTAATGCGCCCAACGATTGTGTTGTAGTTTATTCTCGATTTTTTGATAAGGATGACTGGGAACACCCGATAAACCCGCTCCCGAAATTTCCAAAGATAATTGCTTATAACTCGTGGAGTGAGGAATGGACTCACGCCTGATCACTTTAGCCTACGCCTATAATCTGCTATCGCTCACACCATGAACAGCCTATCCACCATCGACCCACGCACTCGCAACAGCGTGACGCAGTTTCTTGCGAGGATATCTGGCGAGTATCCAGTCGCTGAGGCATGGCTTTACGGCTCGCGTGCGCGGGGAGATGCTGGGGCGGAGAGCGATGCTGATTTGGCGGTCATTCTTGATGGGCCACGCGGGAAAACGTCCGCCGTTGCTGTCGAAATGGCTGCCGCTGAATTTGACGTGATGATCGAGACTGGCATACTCGTGTCCGCATTTCCGATCTGGATTGAGGATTGGAATAACCCTGCGTTACATGCAAACCCCTATCTGATAGCGAATATCAAGCGCGAGGGCATTGCTCTGTGAGTGTCGTATTATGGCTGGCAAAAGCCGAGCGCAGCCTGAAAACGGCAGGCATCGCATTGGCCGATGGTGATGCTGACGCTGCGTGCAATCGCGCCTATTATGCGATGTTCAATGCCGCGCGGGCCGCCCTAATCGCTGTAGGACAAGATCAGCTTGCGATGGCCAAAACACATTCTGGATTGATCTCTGCGTTTGGCGAGTATTTAGTAAAAGCTGGACACATCTCTATTACGCAGGGGCGTGCGTTGGCCGCAGAATCGAAGCGACGCATGGTGGGTGACTATCAAGGCGGCGGCCTTTCCAGCGACGATGCGAATGATGCCATCGCTCACGCCACGCATTTCTTGAGTGCGGTTGGAGAATTTATCGATGGCTTTCGCCTCACCCCGTAAATTTGCTGCACCGCACAATTCCCTATTGCGCGTCACAACCGCAACGTTATCATAACACTCATGTCAGCAAACCAAACCCTGCTCGAAGCGATTGCGCGTAAGAAGTGCGTGGTCGTTACTTATAACCGCGTTGAGATGAAGCTCGCGCCGTATATTCTCTATAAACGCAATGATTCGCTGTATATTGACGCGGTAGCGCTTGAAAAAGCAGGACAGCCGCCGCGCGAGATTAAGCTCGGGGCATTTAATCTTGCAGGATTGAATGATGTCACCCTCGCGGATCAGCATTTTGAGTCTGCGCCGCTGTTTGATCCCGCTGCGCCGAAGTATCAGGGTGCCACTTTGTTTGCGATTGCGGAGTAGCCACTGCGCTGTGAATGTCGATTCGCCTTGCACCAAAATCTGCACATTGGATGCTACGCGTGGCCTTTGCACCGGCTGCGGACGCACAATTGATGAAATCACGATCTGGGGCGGGGCAAGCCGTTCGCAGCGTGAGGGCATACTCGCGCTTTTGCCCGCGCGTCTTGCTGCGCTCAAAGCATCCCCGTTCACCGGATAACAACGCTTTGCGGTTAAGCGCGTCACTGATCTAACGGCAGTGAGAGGCAGAGCGATGACACATTTAGTTCAGCAAGAATCGGCACTTCAAAACACATGGGCAAATGCCACAATTGAGCAGGATTATGTCCGCACGATTACCGCGATGATCCATAGCGGTCAGCTTGATGGGGCGGCCGCCAAGTTGCTTGGCGATCTTGCTGCGATTGTTTCGCCGCTGGCTGATTTGTGTGAAGCGCTCACCCCAGACACAATAACGCTCAGTGGCTGGGATGATATCAGCACCGCGATTGCGCAGTTTGAGGGCGACCCGGTGACGGCGGTGCATCTCATCATGTCCAACCCGACTGATTTGGTGTTTGAGGCAAAAACCGATGCCTATGATCCGTTGATTGAAGTCGCTTTTTACACTGATACGCATTTGAAATTTTCGACGCTGTCACCTGACCAACTGCTTGCCGAAAGTCTTGCACCCTCGCCAAACTGGTACGGCCAGTCCGAAGATATTGAGGTTTACGCCGAAATTGCGGGCCTTGCCGATTTGAACACCGCGCTGTTGCGTCACAAAACCCAGTATTTCTTGCGATCAGATGATGATGGCGCGGACGTCGAAGCAGCACCGCTTGGCTATGTTGAATTCACGCTTGCTTCGCTGCTCCGTGCAGTGCGCTTTCATCAGGCGGTCAAGGCCGCGCTTGATAATTATGGCTTGGCTGGAAATGTGCCTGTGATTGCGGGCATGGATAATATGCGGGCCTCAATTGGCTCGGTTTATTATCCAGCGCATCTGCAAGAGGTGGCTATCGCTGAGGTTGCGACGCTTTCAATCATTGTCAAGCCGCGCCATGATGAACTGCCGCCGTGTGAACCGAGTGGGCGCAGCCTGCGCCGTCGCATTATGTTTGATACTCCCGAAGAGATTATCGCTCCGCCCGCAAAGCAAGGGTTTTTCAAACGTCTGTTCGCACGGGCGTAAACGCGCGCCGATGCGATGAGGGCTATTACGCCAGTTTAATCTAACCTATGTTGTCGGGATGACATTTTACACCGCGCGTAATTGCCTCATTCTGGCCTTTGGCCTTTTACTCTCCGCCTGCGCGACGAATTATGGAAAAATACCCCATGCGCGCTACGCCGCTGATCCGCGCTGTGTCACTGATCCAGCGTCAGGGGGCGCGGCGTTAAGCGGCGCAGCGCTGTTTCTCGTCACATCAAGACTGCCTGATTGTCGCGCTGATTTACTCACGCTCACCAATTTTCGCTCTCAACAAATCCGCTACGGTCGCTTTGATCAGCCGCGCCCCGGCGTCGGCAAAAGCCAGCCGAAAATGATTGTGCCGCTCAGCTTTCAGGGTGAAGAAAAATGGTGGGCCGATCTTGAGGCTGAAATGGCAAAAGGCGATGGCCGTGTGCTGGTTTACGTGCACGGCTACCGTGAGACATTTGTATCGAATTCGCGTGACAGTTTTCAGATGAAGCGGCTAACCGAATTTGCCGGGCCGGTTATCCAATATAGCTGGCCGTCGCAGGGGGCGTTGCTTGGTTATCTGGTTGATGAAACCAATCTCTATTGGGATGAACGGAATTTCCGCCGCTTCCTCACCAAGCTCGCGTCGCGTCCTTGGACAAAGGAGATAGTCCTGATCTCGCATTCGATGGGCGCGCGGCTCGTGATCCCGGCGCTTGAATTCGTTGATCGCAATTCGGCCAATGCGGATTCGAGCAATATCTCAAATATCATTCTCGCGTCCCCCGATGTTGATCGGCAGGATTTTGAACGCGATATTGCCGAAGAAATATTGTCAGCAAGACGGGTGGCCAACAACCGCCGGATCACAGTCTATGTTTCGCGCAAGGATCGTGCGCTTGGGCTTTCGCGGCAGCTTCATGGCTATCCGCGTCTAGGCTCCCCGTTCTGCTATGACCCGTTTGAGGCAGAGGCACTTAAGGCGCAGAATTTGCCGATTCGCTGTTACCCCTCAACCAGCCGTGCTGACACCGCGTCAACGCAAAGTGGCCTCACGATTGTCGATACAAGCGATGTGGGCGGCAAAAAGACGGGCCATTCGGATTTTCTCAAGACTGCGCCCGCCTGCCTTGATTTCAAAGCCGTTGTCGGCGGCGAACGCGGGCGAACCTCGGGCCGTTTGCCGACGCGGCTACCGCATGTGTTCGTGCTGCCAAAGCGGCAGAAAGTGTCGCAAAAGGATGAATTGGCGTGGTGTCAGCGAGAGGGGTGAGATGCCCACTCGCGCCACTGCCATCATCTGCGCCGTCCGAAACCACGGTGAAACGGGAACAATTGTTCGCGCGCTGACGACGGAGCATGGCCTGATCGCTGGCTATGTGCGCGGCGGTCGGTCGCGGGTGATGCGGCCGGTGCTAATCCCGTCGAATGTCGTTGACGCGACGTGGAAGTTTCGCGGCGGGGCGCAGCTCGCCAGCCTCAGCGTTGAACTGATCCAAAGCCGGGCGCCGCTGATGGCTGAACCGCTCGCCGCTAGCGCGCTTGATTGGGTGACGGCACTTGCTGCCGCAACCCTGCCTGAAGGGCATCCCTATCCCCAACTTTATCTCGCTCTTGACGGCGTGCTTGCCGCGATTGAGGCCGCACCCGCCGCGCGCGGATGGAGTGCAGCACTTGCTCGCTATGAGCAATTGCTGCTGGTCACGCTAGGCTACGGTGAGGGGCTGACGGTCACTGATATGCCGTCGGGCTGGGATCAAACATTGCCGTTGCTGGCGGCCAATGGCAGCCGGATCGAGCGTCATTTGCTTGGTGGACGCAAGGTGGATGTGATGGCCGCGCGCGGGCGATTGATTGATCGGCTCAAAAGGGCGGTTGCATGACATCTTAGTGCGCGGCAAGGAGTTCCCCGTTATTGCGAGCGAAGCGCGGCAATCCAGTAGCAATGGTGGGACTGGATTGCCGCGCTTCGCTCGCAATGACGATCCACTTTTTAACAACGGACTGAATCATGCTGATTGCCCTGCTGCCCGGAGATGGGATTGGCCCTGAAGTTGTTACGCAAGCAAAGCGCGTGCTTGACGGGCTTGGGCTTGATGGGCTGACCTATGAAAGCGCGCTCGTCGGCGGTGCGGCGTATAAGGCGGAGGGTCATCCGCTGCCACCGGCCACGCTTGATCTGGCCCGCCGCAGCGATGCAATCCTGTTTGGCGCGGTTGGTGATCCAGACTGCGATGCCCTCGCGCGGCATTTGCGGCCTGAACAGGCGATCCTTGGGCTGCGTAAGGAACTGTCACTGTTCGCCAATCTGCGTCCCGCCAAGCTATTTCCCGAACTTGCCGATGCCTCCGCGCTCCGCCCCGAAGTTGCGGCGCAAATCGATATGGTGATTGTGCGCGAACTCAACGGCGACGTCTATTTTGGCGAGAAGGGGATGCGGACAACCGCGACTGGCAAACGCGAAGGCTATGACATCATGTCATACAATGAGGATGAGGTGCGGCGGATTGCGCGGGTCGGCTTTGAAACAGCGCGCGCACGGGCTGGCAAGCTTTGTTCGGTCGATAAGGCCAATGTCCTTGAAACCTCACAACTCTGGCGTGATGTGGTGATCGAAACCCGCGCCGAATATCCCGATATCGCGCTAAGCCATATGTATGTTGATAATTGCGCAATGCAGCTTGTCCGCAATCCGGGGCAGTTTGATGTAATCGTCACGGGCAATTTGTTCGGCGATATTCTGTCCGATCAGGCGAGCATGTGTGCGGGGTCAATTGGGATGTTGCCAAGCGCTTCGCTCGATAGCGCGGGGAAGGGCTTGTATGAGCCAATCCACGGATCAGCACCCGATATTATGGGGCAGGGCAAGGCCAATCCGCTGGCGACGATATTGTCGGCGGCGATGATGCTGCGCTATTCGCTTGGTCAGGCGGCGGCGGCCGACCGGATTGAGGCGGCGGTTGCTAAGGCACTGGCAGGCGGCGCACGTTCGCCCGATCTTGGTGGTACAATGACGACGGCGCAAATGGGCGATGCTGTGCTGGCAGCGTTAGGATAATGCCGCGACGACATCGGTCTGTGAAAAATCGCTGCCTTTGAACAGCAATGCCTCGCCGCTATCTTTGGCGAGCGCATAGGCAAAGCAATCGCCGAAATTAAGCTGTGCCGGGTGGCCGCTGCCCTTGCCATATTGGCGGTAAGCGGCGCGCGCGATCCGCGATTGGACGGCGGTGAAGGGGACGATATCGATCTCGATTTGCGTAATCAGAATATCAAGCTGTGCGGCTACCTCGCTGCTTGCGTTGCGATCGACAACAATGCTTGCCTCCAGATAGTTAGATGACGACATTTTTCGCGGGCCTACGCAATCAATAATGGCTTTGCCTAGCTCTCGGTAATCCTCTTCAACTTGCAAAATCGCTATGATAACCGAAGTGTCGATAATCATTTGGGCAAGCCGTCTTCGTCATACAGAAGGTCGCCGTGCGGGGTTGATTTCCAAGGCTCAACCCACTTACCCTCACACGCTTTTGCGATCTCCTCTAGCTTTGCCAATCGTTCGTCGCGTGTCAGCAAACGCTGCGTTTCGCGCAACGCATCAGTCACAACCAGCGTCAGGTTTTTCCCCGTGCGACGAGCAATATCGCTTGCCAGTTCGTAAGCTTCATCGCTTTTGATGTTCAGATTGCGCATCGTCCCTACCTTTCTGCAATTGTATGGCAGAATATTAGGGCAGATTCAACTTCTGCTCAAAGGCGACGCCTCAAAATCCGCCTTCCCAATCGCATAAACGACATGCGGCACCGCGCGTCCTTCAAAAACAATCTCGGCGGGGCGGTCAGTCAGGATGCCGCCAATCTTTTCCATCGCGGCGCGTGAACGGAGATTATCAGCGGCAACGCGGAATACGACTATATCAAGCGAGGCAAAGGCATGAGTCAGCATCAACGCCTTCATTTCGCGGTTGGTATCGCCGCCCCAATAGGCGCGGGTGAGGAATGTCCAGCCAATCTCAACCTCGCGCACTTCGGGTCTAAACTCGCCGTAGCTCGACCAGCCGATGATGCCGCCGCTCGCGCGGTCAATCACAACCAACGTCCCACCCGATGCCAACAGCTTGTCAAAATAAGGCTGGAATTTCTCAGGTAAATGACGGTCAACCGCTGGGTGCAGTTCCCAGATCAATGGATCGGACGACGCAGCGGTCATCGCCGCGCGATCCCCTTCTGTAAGCGGACGAAGGTGGAGCGTTTTGCCGGTGAGTTCGGGCTGCATATCAAACATCATTGCTCGCCCCTATCAGCCAGCGATAGCAGCGCAAAGCCAATAGGCGTTGACCAAAGCCCTGCTCTCGCTGCAAAGCGAACGGCATGAAAAAAGACAGTGGCCAGAATCGCAGCATAACCTCAAAATGGCGCCCGGCAACGCAGGCCGTGCGCGGCGGCACGTGGCGTTCGGAACACGGCGAAACATCCGAAGCGCTCTTCCTTTCGTCGGGCTATACTTACGACGATGCAGAAACCGTCGCCGCTCGTTTTGCGGGTGAGGCGGAGGGGATGACTTACTCGCGCCTGCAAAATCCGACTGTCCAAATGCTTGAAGAACGTATTGCGCTGATGGAAGGTGCTGAGGCCTGCCGCGCTCAGGCCACCGGCATGGCCGCGATGACGACTGCGCTGCTGTGTCAGTTGGAACAAGGCGATCATGTCGTCGCGGCGCGCGCGGCGTTTGGCTCATGCCGTTGGCTTACCGATAATCTGCTCCCCAAATGGGGGATTACGACGACGACAATCGATAGCCGCGATAATGATGCGTGGAAGGCTGCAATCCAGCCCAATACGAAAGTGTTTTTCTTTGAAACCCCCGCCAACCCGACGATGGATATTGTCGATATGGCCTATGTTTGCGGCCTTGCGCGTGAACATGGGATCACCAGCGTGGTCGATAATGCGTTCGCGACGTCAGTGCTTCAGCGGCCGATGGATTTCGGGGCCGGTGTTGTTGCCTATTCGGCGACCAAGATGATGGACGGGCAGGGGCGCGTGCTGGCAGGCGCGGTGTGCGGATCGAATGCGTTCATCAATGATAAGCTGCTGCCGTTTCAGCGCAATACCGGGCCAAACCTTTCGCCGTTTAATGCGTGGGTTGTCTTGAAAGGGCTTGAAACGCTTGATCTGCGCGCGGTGCGCCAGTCCGAAAATGCAATGAAGGTCGGTGCGTTCCTTGAAGGGCGCGTCGCAAAAATGCTGCACCCAGGCCTGCCGTCGCACCCACAGCATAATCTGGCGCGTGCACAAATGAAGGCGTGCGGGCCGATTTTTGCGTTTGAGGTTGATGGCGGTCGCCAACAGGCGCACGCACTGCTCAACGGCCTGCAACTGATTGATATTTCAAACAATATTGGCGATGCGCGCAGCCTGATGTGCCATCCGGCGTCATCAACGCATCATAGCGTTGGCCCCGAAGCGCGCGATGTGATGGGCGTTGGCGAGGGGATGATTCGGATCAATGTGGGGCTTGAGGATGTCGATGATCTGATCGAAGATCTTGATCAGGCACTTACCGGAGCAGACCTGTGATGAAGGCACTCTTCCCTTATGCAGAGGAAACGCGCGGGATCATCATCCGGGTCGCGGTCAATTTCCTGCCTGAACAATCCGAAATTGAGAAGGAGCGCTGGTTCTGGGCTTATCATATCCGCATTGAAAATTCAGGCGATATGGCGTGTCAATTGCTCACTAGGCGTTGGCTGATCCGCGATGCGCGCGGCGCGCAGCAAGTGGTTGAGGGCGAAGGCGTTGTTGGCGAACAGCCAGTGGTGCGGCCCGGCGAAAGCTATGATTATGTCTCAGGTTGCCCGCTTTCAACATCAAGCGGTTCAATGGTTGGCAGTTTCAATATGATTGGAGAGGATGGCTCGCGCTTCGATGTCGCCATCCCCAAATTCCGGCTAAGCGCCCCCGTGACGGCTGGATGAAGCGGACGCATCTGCCGCTAAATGGCCTGCGCGTGTTTGATGCCGCCGCGCGCCACCTGAGCTTTACCCGCGCCGCCGACGAACTCGCGGTCACGCCCGCAGCCGTAGGTCAGCAAATTCGCGCGCTTGAGGATTTGCTCGGCGTTGTTCTCTTCCGGCGGACGCCAAAGGGGCTTGAACTAACCCCCGAGGCTGAAAATGGCCTTGAGGCGCTGCGTGCGGGGTTTCTCCAATTTGAAGAAGCCGCACGTGCGATGCAGGCGGGGCAGTCGTCGAAATCACTTACGATTGCTGCACCACGTGATTTTACCGCCAAATGGCTTGCGCCCCGGCTGGCGGAATATGCCAAAAATGATCCGGAACTGCGCTTTGTGCTGTTGACCAGCGACGGTGAGATTGATTTCACCCAAGCCAATATTGATTTGGCGGTTCATTGGGGCACTGACCTCGGCGAACATGAGGGCATCAGAATCGCTGATGGAGCGATGGTTTCAGTGGCTGGAATGCATGACAGCGCAGCAGTATCTCTAATTGCTTGGCCGGGCGCACCCGCTGATGAGGCGGCCACGCTGAGCGTTGCTGATGCCGGTCTGGCGATTGATGCGGCCGCGCACGGGTTTGGCAAAGCGACCGTGCCTATGTTGCTTGCACAGGCTGATATTGCTGCACACCGGGTGCAGGCGATTGGCGAATCGAGCTCAGTCGCAGATGCGTATTGGCTGATCGCGCCGTTGCCGCAGTGGCGCCAAAAGAAGGTTAAGATGCTCGTTGCTGCGCTAACTGCCCAAAATGGGACATTTTCTGTTGGTTAACACCAGCGAAACACTTTGAAATATCTTAATTATCTGTTAAATTTACGTCGAATCGAGGTGAAGGCGAAGTCGCACGTCTCAACAGTTCGTTTTGTGAGTGGGGGCAAAAACCTCTCGTTAGCGTAAACGATCATTCGATTGGTTGGTGCCGTAACTTTATGGCATCGGGGTAACCTTTTGAGATTGAAGGAAAAGTTATGAAGAAACTGTTGATTGGATTGACCGCAGTGGTCATGGCAGTGGCTCCGGCACAGGCCGTTACGCTGTACGGCGTTGATGAGGTGAACAATCTCGTCCGCTTTGATAGCCGTACACCTGGCGTGACGCAGTCGGTCGTTGCAATCCAAGGACTTGGCGGTAGTTCGGTTCTCGGTATCGATTTCCGCACACGTGATGGTTTTCTGTATGCGCTGAACGACAATCGCAGCTTGTTCCGCATCAATCCGAATACTGGCGCTTCGTCGCTGGTGCTCTCGAATTTGGCGATCACCGGTTCCAATTTTGCCTTTGATTTTAACCCGACAAACACCAATTTGCGTATCGTTAGCAATGATAACACAAACTATTTCGTGCGCTTCAACGCACCGCCAATCGCGCTTGTTCAGCAGGCTAACGCGGCATACGCTCTGGGTGCGGGATTGTTTGATCCTGATATCGTTGCTGCTGGTTACACCTTCAACGACAATAATCCTGCAACGGGCACGACACTCTTCGTGATCGATAGCGCAAATGATTTGCTCGCGACGCTCAACGTTGCGAATGGTACGCTTACCCGCGTCGGCGCGCTCGGTATCAACGTTGGTGCACGTACCAGCTTTGATATTACAGGCAGAACAAACAACTCATTCGTTCAGGCTGGGAACACACTGTATAACCTTAGCCTTTCGACAGGCGCGCTGACCGCAATCGGTACCACCGATCGCACGCTTTTCGCACTTTCGGCTGCTGTTCCTGAACCAGCAACTTGGGCGATGATGATGATTGGTTTCGGTGCCATTGGTGCCGCTGCCCGTTCAAGCCGTCGTAAGCGGAACACCGTTACCGCTTAATTGGCTTAGCCTAAGCATTTGAAAAGGGCGGCGCTTGCGTCGCCCTTTTTTATTGTGCCCGGTGCTCTTGGTCGTGTTGGGAATCGCTTTTGTTAAAACGGACTAAGAAAAGCAGATGGGTGTGGCATATTTCACTGGCTGGTCGCTGTGCCAAATCAAGACAGTGCGTTCAAACAGAAACGTTAAAAAATCCTTAAACAACATTGACTTACGTCATTCTTCGTGCCACTTGATAAGTATAGTTCAGGCATTTCGAACCTAGAGTGGCTAAGACGTGGGTCGCCACACTTTTATTAGGGGTTTGTAATATGAGATCACGAATTTTTTCGGCACTTTCCCTTGTTGGGTTAATGTTTGCCGCGCCGCAAGCCGCCAATGCTGCGACTATTGTCAATATCAACATGACTGCAGGGTCCCTAAACTTTGTCGATCTCACGACGGCGACTGGGTCGGCGCTGAACCTTGTCAATGCCTCATCGCCGTATCAAAATAATCTCCAACGGGCTTTCATCTTCAACGAAGGCATTATTGGCCAGTTGCAGAGCTTTCTGCTGCATTTCGACGATGCGCCGGGTAATCCGCAGGGTCGCGTAATGGGCAGTTTTGGCATCCAGCTCGCAGCGGGTGAAGCTCTCGGCACGGTGATCCAAACCAGTGCGCAACTGATCGCAACTGATCCTGCCAATGGCGTGTTATATTCGACCAATGGTAATCGTGGGCTTGAGGCCAATGGTAACGGTACTGATTTTTTATCAGTGACGCTCAACGGTTTACTGGCAACGGTCAATTTTGATCTGCGCGCGAATCAGGCTGTTGATAATGCCCGGTTCCAGATCACTCAGGCCCCAGTTATTCCTGAACCAGCGACATGGGCGATGATGATGATTGGTTTTGGTGCCATCGGTGCCGCTGCCCGTTCAAGCCGTCGTAAGCGTAACACTGTTACCGCTTAATTGGCTTAGCTTAAGCATTTGAAAAGGGCGGCGCTTGCGTCGCCCTTTTTATTGTGCCGAATTGATCACTAGAGCACCGTACTGCAAATCTGAACCACAACTCCGTTCGGGCTGAGCTTGTCGAAGCCCTGCCTTTCTTTCGCGCAACATTGCAAAGAAGAAAGACAACCCTTCGACAGGCTCAGGGCGAACGGCTCCAGATTTAATCCACTATCCTCTAGCCAAGCCTGCAAATCTGCGCCATCCTTGGGCCACCAAGTGGGAGGAGTGCCGATGTTGCGTTACGGGCTTTTGATCGGGTTGCTGGCGTCTGGCGCCGCATATGCGCAAAGCGCGCAGGGTGATGTTTCAGTCACCATATATAATAACAACCTTGCGCTGGTTCAGGATGCACGAACGCTCACCGTGCCCTCGGGTCGGTCGAAGCAGGAATTTCCCGATGTTTCGGCGCAGATCCGGCCTGAGACGGTAACGCTCTCAGGCAGTGGCATCGCGATTGTCGAACAGAATTTCGATTATGATCTGCTCAGCCCCGATAAGTTGATGGAAAAGGCAGTTGGCCAAGTCATCACCATCGTCCGCACCAATCCTGCGACGGGCGCAGAAACGCGAGAACAGGCGAAGGTGCTGGCGGCGAACGGCGGGATCGTCCTTCAGATTGGCAACCGGATCGAGGTGCTGCGTGATGACGGCCTGCCGGTGCGCGTCGTGTTTGATAAAGTGCCCGAAAACCTCCGCGCGCGGCCAACGCTTTCGGTCACGATTGAGGCGGCGAAAGCGGGCGCAATCCCAACGCGGTTGACGTACCTCACCCCCGGTTTTGGCTGGAATGCAGACTATGTCTCGCTGTTTGATGAGGGCAAGGAGACGATAGACGTTCAGGGCTGGATCACGCTCACCAACAATACCGGCACCACGTTCAGTAATGCCGATACGTTGCTCGTTGCGGGCAATCCGTTTGGCGGTAACAACGGCGGGCGTGGTCGTTTTCAGCAGTTCCAAGCGCCACAGGACGCAACGCTTGAGCAAGCAGGCACCGAAAGCGGCACGCGCGAACGGCTTGGCGATTATTATCTCTATCCGCTCAAGGAACGCACGACGATTGCCAATGCCCAGCAGAAACAGGTCAGCTTTCTTGATGTGAAGGGTGCGCCCGCGCGCAAAGCCTATGAATATGTCAACGGCTGGCTCGGTTCACAGGCGGAGCCACAAAGTGCCGCGACTGTGCTCAAATTCTCAACCTCAAAGGCGGGCGGGCTTGGTGATCAATTGCCCGCTGGCACGATCCGCATTTACCTGCGTGATCAGCGCGGCGACCCGCAGTTCATTGGCGAAAACCGGATTGATCACACACCAATGGGCTCACGCCTCGCGATCCGTACGGGGCAGGCGTTTGATGTCAAGGTCAAGCCCAACGTCGAAAAGCGTGAGCGGATTTCGAGTACCCGCTGGCGCACAACAATGCGTTACACCCTCACCAACGCGCGGCCCTCCGCCGTCACCGTTGATCTGGTTCAGGATGGGCTATACGGCGATGTTCGCGTGCTTGAACAAAGCATCACGGGCGAACGCACCTCGGCTGACCGCATCGAATGGAAAGTGCCCGTGCCCGCCAACGGCACGGCGGAACTGACGGCAGTGTTCGACACGCGGTACTGATTGATGCGCGGGTTCGCCCTCCTCCTCTTCGCATCAATCGCGGTGGTTCCCGCCCACGCAGGCACCGTCACGTCGTCTGAAGTAAAAGCCGTCTCGGTCACGCTTTACCGTGATCCGGCGCGCGGGCAGGGGGCGATGAACGCGGCGAACCCCGGCGGTTATGCGCTGATCACCGAAACGCGCACGATCATAATTCCGGCGGGCGAAAGCAACATCCGCTTTGAGGGCGTGGCCGAAGGGATGTTCCCCGAAACCGCG
>JAYTMV010000160.1:0-2934 GCA_043728175.1 Sphingomonadales bacterium | reverse complement strand
CAAAGCCGTTGGCATAAACGCCGATCTCAATCTTTGCCGTACCCAGTGCAGCCTTGGCCCTTTGGACGGCCTCTTCCATCACCTCTGGCGCGCTGCAATTGAACAATAGTGCCTTTGCGCCGAGTTTGAGCGCCACTGTGACGGCGGCTTCGATGGTCTCGCCTGATCGCAGCGTGGCAGCGCCCTCATCGTTGAGGGTGAAGGACAGCCAAAGCGGGCGATCATCACCGTGCAGCATTTCGCCAACAAGCGCAGCCTCCCCCAAGCTGCTGAGTGTTTCGGCAAGCCATAGGTCAACCGAAGGTCGCAATCCTTCGATCAATACGGAAAGGATGGCGCGCGCCGCCTTCACCTCAAACAGGTCAGGTCGGTAGGAGCCGAGTACAGGGGGCAACGAGCCAGCGACCTTGACGCCGCGACCACCCGCAACACCCCGCGCGATCTGACCCGACAAAGCTGCCAACTCACGGCCTTGCGCTGCAAAACGCGCTTCGCCGATATGGAAGGGGACGACGGCATAGCTGTTTGTTGAAATGACGCTTGCGCCAGCCTCAACAAATGCCTCATGCGCTTTGCTCACAAATTCGGGGGCTTCCATCAACGCCAAGGCAGACCATTCGGGTTGACGAAAAGGCGCGCCGATCCTTTGCAACTCCCGGCCCATGCCACCATCCAGGATTGTGATCATCGCCCGAAATCCTCAGGGAAATGCTTGATCGCGCTCATCACCGGGTAGGGTGTGAACCCGCCAAGCGCGCAGAGCGAGCCAAACTTCATGGTTTCAGACAAGTCAGCAATCAGCGCCAGATTGGCCGCGACATTCTTGCCCCCAATAATCTGATCAAGCGTTTCAACGCCGCGTGTGCTGCCCAGCCGACACGGCGTGCATTTGCCACAGCTTTCAACCGCACAAAATTCCATTGCGAACCGGGCCATTTTCGCCATGTCCACCGTATCGTCAAAAACCGTAATCCCGGCATGACCGATCAGCGCATCGACCGCTGCAAACGCCTCATAATCAAACGGCAGATCAAATTGTGAAGGTGGAATATAGGCACCCAATGACCCGCCAACCTGAACACAGCGCACGGGCCTCCCTGTGGCGGTGCCGCCGCCAATGTCATTGACCAGCTCGCCAAGCGTGATGCCAAAGGCAACCTCAAACAGCCCACCATGCTTGACATTGCCAGCAAGCTGCACAGGCATGGTGCCCCGTGATCGCCCCATGCCAAATGCCGCGTAAGCTTCGCCACCATAGCTGAGAATCCAAGGGACAGCCGCCAGCGTCAGGACATTATTGACGACCGTTGGCTTGCCGAACAGGCCTTCCAATGCAGGCAAGGGCGGCTTGGCACGCACCTCTCCACGCTTGCCTTCAAGGCTGTTGAGCAAGGATGTTTCTTCGCCGCAAACATAGGCACCTGCGCCAACGCGCACTTCGGCAACGAACGGCATCACCAAATGTGCTGAGGCTTTGATCGCAGCCTCCATCTTCGCAATGGCATGTGGATATTCAGAGCGGATATAGACGTAGCCCTTGGTCGCGCCAACCGCGAGGCCAGCGATTGCCATGCCTTCGATCAACATGAAGGGATCGCCCTCCATCACCATCCGGTCAGCAAAGGTCGCGCTGTCGCCTTCGTCAGCATTGCAGACGATATATTTTTGATCAGCGGCGGCACTAGCAACGGTTTTCCATTTGATGCCTGCCGGAAAACCCGCACCGCCACGCCCACGCAAGCCCGAAGCCAGCACCGCTTCTATCGTCGCTGCCGCACCCATTTCGCGCGCTTTCGCGAGGCCAAGCCAACCCTCACTTGCATAATAATCATCAAGCGATGTCGGGCGCGTCTTGCCCGCTCGGGCGAACGTCAGCCGGGCTTGTTTTGCAATGAAAGGATGGTCTTCGATCCGACCAATCGAAGCGGCTGCCCCCGCTATGATCGCTGCAACCTGATCAACCGATACCGGGCCATAGCCCATACCGCCGACATCAACCAGCGGCTCCAGCCAGTGCATTCCCCAACTTGAAACGCGTTCAACCGCAACACCCGCGTTTTCAAATGCAGCGACAACCGCATCGGCACCACAGGCTAAAGCCACGGCATCATCGGATATGCGCACTTTCATGCGTTGGCCATCAATGCGGCGAACCGCTCAGTGTCTAGCCTTGCATACACTCTATCACCAATCAGTGCCGCAGGGCCAACCGAGCAAAGCCCGAGGCAGTACACTGCCTCCACCTTGACCCGGTTTTGCGCCTCCGTAAGAGGTATCAACGTCTCTACACCCCGCGCCTGACAGGCTTCGGCGCGACAGAGCTTGATGATCGGGCGGGTTTCGGCTTCTTTGCGGAAATCATGATAGAAACTAACCACGCCATATACTTCGGCGCGCGTAAGATTAAGACTGTTGGCGATTTCGCGGATCGCTTCTTCGCTGACATGACCCAATGCTTTTTGGACGTCGTGGAGGATTGGGAGGAGTGGCCCCTCCCGTCCGGAATGCACGGCCACGATGTCGCCAATTATAGTCACATCAATACACCACCACTGACCGGATCGACTCACCCGAGTGCATAAGATCAAAGGCTTTGTTAATCTCTTCAAGGCCCAGCACATGCGTGATCATCGGATCGATCTGGATCATCCCGTTCATGTACATATCGACGATCTTAGGCACGTCGGTGCGGCCTTTTGCGCCACCAAACGCAGTGCCGCGCCAGTTGCGGCCTGTGACCAGTTGGAATGGGCGCGTTGCGATTTCCTTGCCTGCCTCGGCTACGCCAATGATAATGCTGGTGCCCCAGCCACGGTGACAGCATTCGAGCGCGGTGCGCATCACTTCGGTGTTGCCAGTGCAATCGAAACTATAGTCTGCACCACCGTCAGTTAGCGCGACAATTTTTGCGACAATTTCGTCGCGGCTCATACC